>QHYF01000128.1 GCA_003224075.1 Acidobacteriota bacterium | reverse complement strand
GTTCTCGGCGGGCAGGCCGTCGACCGGGAACTTCCAGATGTCGGTCTGAAGCTTCATACGGCTGACCAATATGGCGCCACTCTTGGAGATGTCCGGGCTCATGTACGACGTTTCGCCGGATACCAGCTGCCGGACGTGTCCGTCACGCAATGTCACCTGCCACAGGCTTAACGTCGGCAAATACGGCATCGTGCCGCCGCGGCTTGAGCTGTAGACGATCCCCGTGCTGTCGGGCAGCCAGGCAAAGCCGCTCATCATGTTGTTGTCATGGGTTAACTGGTGCGGTTCCCCCCCAGTAACCGGCGCCACGAAAATGTCGAACCTGATGTTGTCTCCCCGCTGAAAGGCAATCCATCTGCCGTCCGGCGACCAGCGGGGATACAAGTAGTACGTGGCGGGCGCGAACTCGGCGACCACGTCGAATCTGGAACCCTCCGTTGGCGCGGTCACCAGCTGGATGCCCTCCTTCGCCAGCCGGAAGAGCGCAAGCCTCCCATCCGTCGGGCTGATGTCGGCACATCCCACACTGTTGACGACCCGCCGTGGCACGCCGCCAAGCGCCGGGATCTCCCAGATGCTCCCCTGGACGGTTCCTGATACCGCCGGCGAAAAATACAGGATCGAGCTCGAGTCGAGCGACCAGCGAGGGTACTCGTGATCGACTGTATCGCGCGTGATTTGCAGCGGCGCGCCGCCGGCAAGGAGCTGCACGAAGACCTGTCGTTTGCCACTCACGCCGGCAGTGAACGCCACTGACCTGCCGTCTGGTGATATGGCCGGAGACTCCTCAAGGCCGGGAAGATCCGTGAGACGTATGACGCGCATATCCGTCGGCGATGGCTCCGCGGTCGGCCTTCCGAACCTTGCGCGCACCGCCCAGAGGAAGACGAGGGCTGTGGCAATCGCGAGCGACAGCGCCACGAGTGCCGGGCGGAACCACCGTCGCGGCGGCACTGGGGCCGGTTCGGCAGGCATGGCCATCGCGTCTTCGATCTCGATCCGTGCGTCTGCGATGTCGTGAAGCCGCCGCCTGGCATCTTTCTGGAGACAACGCGTCAGCAAACGCCGGATGCCGCCCGGCGCATCGGCCGGCAGCGCCTTCCACTCTGGTTCGGCGCCGACGACGGCGACGATGGTGTCCGTGATGGTCTCGCGTGCGAAAGCTGCAGAGCCCGTTAACATCTCGAAGAGCACGCACCCGAAGGCCCAGATGTCGGTGCGTTTATCGACCGGCTGACCTCGCGCCTGCTCCGGGCTCATGTACGCGGCGGTGCCCAGAATCACCCCTGCGATCGTCCCGTCCGCCGTTATGGTCGGGGACTTCGACAGATCCGGACCGGACCCTTCGGCCGCGAGGGCTTTTGCGAGACCGAAGTCGAGCACCTTGACCACCCCATCGGGCGTGATCTTGATGTTGGAGGGTTTGAGGTCGCGATGGATGATCCCGGCCCTGTGGGCGGCGTCGAGCGCTTCGGCGATCTGTTGCGCGACGGCCAAAGCCTCGGAGAGAGGCAACGGGCCCCGGCGCACCCGATCGTGCAACGTGTCGCCCTCGACCAACTCGAGCACCAGGGCCGGTATGGTGCCGGCGTCTTCGAAACCGTAGATTGCCCCGATGTGCCGATCATTGAGCGATGCGAGCAGTCGTGCTTCGCGCTCGAAGCGCTCCACGCGATCGGCGTCCGCCGCGAACAGCGGCGGCAGGAGCTTCAGCGCGACGTCGCGCCCAAGCTTGGTGTCGCGGGCGCGATACACTTCCCCCATACCGCCAGCGCCTAGCGGTGCGACGATCTCATACGGTCCGAGTTTCGTGCCAGAGGTTAGGGCCATCCGTGCGTGCAATTATAGTCCCAAGAATGCGCCCTTCACATTGACGTCTAATGGCCTACGCGTACGTTTGATCGGGTATTCTCGGCGGGGCTGGTGGAAGATACAGTTCGTTTACCGTAGAAACATACGGTCCCATATCGCTCCACCATGTCGGATAACTCCCGAGTTGTCGGCAATCCGCAAGTTGGAATGGATTCCTCGTTGACTTCCGGGTTGCCCGTCACTCAGGAACAATCGCCAACGCGGCGGGGCGGGCCGTTTATCGTTACCTATGTGAAGTTGGAGTCAGGTTTTAAATTGTATTCTAGCTGTTCCACTACATCGCAGGTCAGCGCCACAGCCAGGCCATGAGAAACATCAGAGCATACTCGACAACGTCTCCCACGTTGTGGCCAACAATCGAAGCTAGCAGGCTGCCAGACTTTTCGTACCAATATGCGTAGAGGATTGCGAGAGCAAAAGCATAACCCTGCTGCCCCAGTGCGAACCAGAACGGTCGCTCCCAGAAATTCGATACATGTGCCAGCGCAAACAGCAGCGCCAAAATAACTCCTGCCACATGCATATCAAATTTTAGGAACCTTATACGGCCAGAACTTCGTTTCATCAAAAACGTTTGCAGCAGGCCTCGAAATGGAATCTCCTCGGAGAACCCGACGAAAAATCCTTCGAAGCTGAGCCAGCCAGCCAGATTTAAGGCGGTTAGCGGCAGATCTCCCAGCGCGTGGCGCGCTAGGATTTGGGGGAAATAATCAACGATTGTCATCAATACGCCAAAGAACGCGCCCCATGCAATCGCAGCCACAACATAAGATTTGCCCTTGGGCCACTGCAATCCGTATTCCGAGAATCGTCCTTTGCTGAGCCAGCCTATGAGCAGTAATGCCACCAATAGTTGGACTAAATGATTTGCATAGAGAGCAATCCATGGCATTGCGCTTACGCGCTCCATACCCATGATTCGTACGGCTAAACTGTTCGCCAGTGCGGTTGGGAGGATAACCAAGAACCCCAACGCGATCGTAGCGACTATAGGCCAAAAACACAGCCGCAGCTCTGAAACGGAAAACACCGACGTCGCACTGCCTACAGTGTAGTTGCCTGCCACGAGGTCAGAACCTTTTCTGCCGAAGCCATCAATCGGTGAATTCATATGCAAGCATGGGATATCAGAAATTCGGAGCATACATCTGCAAGAACGAATCTTTTAGTTAATTCTCTACAGCACTCCTTGGAGCAATCCACTCCTGACGACAGGAGTTGCGAATGGGACATGTAACGGGTAAACGGTACATGCGGCAACCTAGATTCCGCTGTTCATCGGCGGCGGATCCCACGATTCCGGACGAGTGGTCGGCAAACCGGAAGTTGACGACTACCTAGGCCCCGGTGCGAGGTAAGCCTGGCGATGATTTACGCGGTAAGGGGAGCCAGGACTGTTTGCCGCGGGGTTTTGCGCGGTGTCAACGCGAACCTCGATGGAATGAAGGAGGCCGTCGCGAGCGGGCGGCGCAAATGCCAGACTGTACTCATGCCGGACGATTTGCGCGATCTCCGCATAGACGGCGTTGAATTCTTTTGCGTTCACGGGGAAATAAGCGCGCCCGCCCGTAGCTTCGGCTATCCGCTTCAAGAGTTGTTCCGCCTGTTCGAATTGCTGCGCGGTTTGCGTGGAATTTGCCGCGGGAACTTTCTTCTTGCCGGCGGGCGGCGGATTTCGTAATCCGGCGGTTAGGGAGACCGTCAGCAGGCGTACATCGCTGGCCCTGAGCCGCTGAATCACCAATGCAAATTCATTCGAAGGAGAAGTGTCCACGCCGGTGGTAAGCAGGACAATTGATTTCTTGCCCGCGACATTTGCGAGCCATTCGAGGGCTTTCAACACACTGCTGGACAGATTTAACGAGCCGAAGCCGAGATTGAAACGGAGTTGATCGAAGGCGGCTGCGGCCGCTTGCTTGTCCGGAGTGAAATCGAGAATGGCTTGCGGCGACTCCGCGTATTTCACCACCGCAACGCGATCCGCGGTGGATAACCCATTCAGCAAAGCATAAGCGGCTTGCAAATGACCGCCTTCAAGGAGATAAACGGCGGGCCCCGCTTCGATGAGGAGCAGGACCTGCGCCGGCTCCTCGATTGCGGCGAAATCGGTCAGCGGCCGCTCGATCCCATTATCGAATACATGGAAGTCCCCGCGATGGAGGCCTTCCACAAAGTGTCCGCTTGCATCGGTGACAATCACTGCGGATCGCCTGCGCTTGCTCCTGTGAATTTTGCTGTGAGTCACCTGGCGGGAATGCGCACAGCGGAGCAGCGAATACCAGGGCCGCCAGCAGGAAGCGAAAAGACTTCATCGCCCGCTATTCGACCCACTGATCCCAATGAATGCCCTTGGAGTCTTTCCACGAGACACTCGAAGAGTAGTGCAGGTGTCGCGAGAAAACCTGTGGATTGACCTGCGCGAGCCAGTCGGGGACCCGCGACGGCGCTGTTTCTTTCGAAGGGACAGCGCTTCTTGCCGCGGAGTTCCTCCGCGCATCTTCGATCCAGCGATCCTTTGCCGCTTGCCAGTCGACTTTTTGAAAATCGAAATAGCTGAGACCGTCGAGATTCTCGGGGAATTGCGCGCGGCCGGCCTGGAATCGGGGCACGCTGGCGAGGCCCGTCGGGCTTGAGCTGTGCGCTCGGTTCGCAAGCACCTCGCGAACGGTGTCGATGCGGCTGGCCCCGAGAATCATTTCCGGTGCCACGGCGAGATGGAAGAAATGCCACTGCGCGAAGCCCGCAGCGCCCTGATTTCCGCCCAGGGAGATCTTTAAGAAAGTAACGTCACCCTCGTTGCGCTCGGAAGCAAGCTGGTCGCCGAAAACGTTTCGAATCAGTTTGAGAGCCTCCGGCTTCTTGCGAATTCCGAAGAAGTAGACTTGTTTCGCGGTGTCCAGCGACGGGCTGGTCTGCATCGAAGCGAATTCTCCGCTGAAAACACTCAGAGCCTCCGGCAAGGTCATGCCGAGCCGCCCTTGCGCAATCGTGTCGAGCAAATCTACGTTCCCCTGTTGACCTTGCGGAAAAGCAGCCCGCGCCATGCGCTTCACGGTGTCATAGATGCCCGGGAAATTGAACTGCGCGGACGTGTACGACACCGCCTCGGCGGGGACAAGCGCGAGAGAAGCGGGCGAGGGCTGCCCGGCGGACCAGATGTCAAAGGGCGTTCCAGGAGCTGCATCGCCGAGGATCGCGGCTTGGACGTGCGTTCTTGCGCCTTCGAACGTGATGTGGCCGCTGAGGGAATGCACGGCGTCGAGCCGGATCGCGTCGAGAAGTGGGCGCACCTGAAAATTCCCTGCATTCGAATCTGCCGCCAGATCTTTCAGGTCTGGAATGCGCAAGAAAAATTCGAGCAAGCCGCTGCCGAGAATGGGCTGCGCTTCCTGGTACGCGGCGGATTGTGTCAAAGATGCAGCGGAAGAAGCCTTGCCATCGAGTTGGCCGAGAATCTCCTCCATCACGGAGCGCTCGCTCGCGCTGATCGCGTACCTGCCGTGCTCCGCCCAGAACGTAACGCCGCCTTTGCGCTCAACCTTAAGCACCTGTACGTTTCCGATGGCGACTTGCGAGAGACGCGGCAATTCCTTTTCCTCCGCGCGCATGCGGAGCACCGCTTTCGAAAGCAGCGCTTCCTTTCCCGTGCGGTCATAGACGAGGAACATGCCGTTCCAAGCGGGTGGTTTCGCATCCGGTGAAGCAGCCGGATTCGAAACGTTGTGCTTCGCGGGTTCGTTCAGATATCCGAGCGTGAAGGAGTTTTCCAGAAGCGCCGCAAATTCCGGGAACTCTTCCGCGGTCAGCTTTTGATTTGGCGATTTTTTCTCCGAAGAGGAAAGCATGCCTGCAGCGATCGCCGAACGCACGGGCGCAAAATCGGGATCATCCCAGAGCGCGAGCAGCGAGTTCGCGGTTCGCGCTGGAGGCGTGGGAACGCCGCGCCAAATCAGGTAGAACACCGTCCGCGGGGACATTCGTGCCGGCTCGAGGGGAGCCTGTGCGCGCGCCGGGCTTATCCCTGCAACGGTAAAAGCAAGCGCCACGAGGAAAAGACTTCTAAAAGCAAGCGCCGTGACGGAAGGACTTCTAAGAGCAGGCGACGTGAGGAAAAGACTTCTAAAGGCCAACGCCGTGAGGGAAAAGCTTCGGAAATTCTTCACTTTCATCGGGACTCTCCAGAGGGAATTTTCATGGAAGAGGCTATCTATTCCATGCTACCGGCTCGCCCAGAAAGGAAGAAGCCCTGTCCCGCGCAGTGTTTCCAGAACGCGGAACAGGGCCTCTATGGAAGGGGGCTCGAAAAAGTAACTGATCTACGGCTTGGCCGGGGGAGCCGCCGGAGCGGCAGCCGCGGGAGCGGCCGCACTCCCATCCTTCGGTGTGGCGAGGTAGCCGTTGATTTGATTTCTGCCCACGTCGAAAACAACGATTTCGTAAGGGGCCATCCGGGAACTGCCTTTCACATAGAATTGCACGGGTTCGCCGGAGGTCCTGTCCTTTTTCTCGATGGCGCGATCGTCCACGAAAACGGTCATGGTGTACTTGGACTTCTTCTGATCCACCCTGGAGAGAGACATCTGCACCGGGCCTACACGCTGGGCATTCTTGGACCTTTGCAAAGTAAACTCGTAATAGTTGCGGTCGCCGCGGCGTCTCAGCTCATCCAGGTCGTCGCGGTTGTGCGCAATGAGGCCGCTCATGACGTTCATGTCGCCCAGGCTGCGCTCGAGCTTGCCCTTGGTGGCTTCCAAATCACTCCTTGTCGCTTCGATGTCTTTCTTGGCGCCACCGACTTCCGTGGCCACCGCGCCGATCTTTTCGTCATTCTCCTTCTGCGCCTGGGTGAGCTGCGTAGTGAGCTTCAGGTCGGACGCTTGCTGCTCCTTGCGGATTGCTTCGGCGCGGCTCTTGGCCTGAGCGAGTTCGGACTGCGTCAAGCCCACGCGCTGAACGGTAATCTCCACTTTGCTCTTCAAATCGGCGATGCGCGTATTGGCCTGGTCCAGTTGCGCGGTGAGAATCTTGTTCTGATCCTGCTGCTTGGAGAGGTCCTGGCTCAGCTTGGACTCGATGGAATAGCCGAAATAGCCAAACACGGCCAGCGCAGCAATCAGGACGACAAAGAGAACCGCGATCCAGCGCGGTGTGCCGGTGGATTCGTAGCGATAGGACTCCTCCGGGCTTGGTATGTTTGGAGAAATGCTCATTCCCCCTCCTCCGAAATGGTTGCTACCCCCAACAATGGTGCCGAGTGGAAATTATGGCCTGCAAATGCGCGTCTGTCCACCGGACCGTGAGGGAGGAGGGTGAAAGTGGCGAGTGGCGAGGCAAAAAGGCAACGAGGCTAATTGCAGGGAAATAATCAGGGAAATATCACGCCTTGGCGAGCTGACCCGACCCGCAAACCTGCGACTGGCGCGGATACTGGCAAAACTAAGCATCTCCGAGAAACCGGGCGGAACAGGCAATTAACAGGGAAAACCCTACTCGCAGCTGTTAATCCTGCGCAAAAAATGCCGCTCCGTTGGTCACGCCCGCTTACGGGTGTTAGTATCCCAAATCTCTGTTTTTGGTGGAATCTGTGAGCGGACCACGGACAATTCAATACCGCTGAAATGGCCATCTCCTTCCGTCCCATTCGCGAAGCAGTGCACTTCGTTTAATTAGGGGTGAATCAAAAATAGAGGGCTTTCCTGCCTTCACTTTCTCATTCGCTTGATTGTAATATTCGAACATGATCCTTCTTGCTGGTGGAAGCAGCTCAGGCTGCCGCGAAGGAGTGGGTAGTATCGCGCATGATTGCCCAGCAGTGTGTTCACGCCGCAAAGCCAAATATCTCGATTGCATGGACTTAGGGTAGTTCGTTTTGTAATTCTACTTTCCTCCCGAATCAGCAATCGGGCAGCGCTATAATCGGCAGCCGGAATGGCATGGGCGCGAACGCAATTTCGATCCTTGGAGCAACGATGAGGAAGTGCGTGGTCGGCCTCGTCCTCCTGCTGTCGTCATCCAGTGTCTTCGGTCAGCAGTACGGCATTCTCATCCGCAACGGGCGCGTTGTGGACGGCATGGGAAACCCGTGGGTGTATGCCGACGTCGGCGTCACGGGGGATCGCATCAGCTTGGTAGGCCGTGCGCCGGCCAACGCCACGGTCAAGCAAGTGATTGATGCAAAGGGATTGATCGTCGCCCCCGGCTTCATCGACATGTTGGAGCAGTCCGAGTGGAACCTGCTGATTGACAAGCAGGCCTTCAGCAAGTTGACCCAGGGAATTACCACCGGGATTACGGGCGAGGGCGGGTCCATTGCACCGCAAAACGATGAGGCCTTGGCCGACCGCCGCGATTTTCTCGAGCACTACCACCTGGCGGTAGACTGGCGGGATCTCGACGGCTACTTTCGCCGCCTGGAGAAGCAGGGCGCAGGCATAAATCTTGGTACTTATGTTGGCGCTACCCAGGTGCGACGGTGCGTCATGGGCAGCGCGGACCGCGCGCCCACCGCCGAAGAACTCGCCAGCATGGAACAACTGGTGGAGCAGGCGATGCGGCAAGGTGCGATGGGTGTTTCCACTTCCCTGATCTACGCGCCCGCCTTTTACGCCAAGACCGAAGAATTGATCGCGTTGGCTAAAGCGGCGTCGAAATACGGAGGCATCTACGCGTCCCACATCCGCAACGAGGGCGATCACGAGATGGAAGCTTTGGACGAGGCCTTTCGCATCGGCCGTGAAGCCAAAATTCCCGTCGAGATATGGCATTTGAAAGTTGCCGGCTGGCAGAACTGGGGCAAGATGCCCAACGTGATTGCCGCGATCGAGGCTGCACGAGCTTCCGGTCTGGATGTTACCGCCAATCAGTATTCCTATACGGCTTCCGGCACATCGCTTGGCGCAACGATCCCGCCCAAGTACCACGAGGATGGGTCCACAGCCTTTGTGACGCGGCTCCAGAATCCGCAAGTGCGTGCCGCCATTCGCCAAGAGCTTGCGGGTGTCGGCGGAAACATCGAGAACATGTGGCGGGGCACGGGCGGACCGCAAGGCATTCTGATCGCTTCTGTGTTGGATCCCATGTTCAAGCATTACGAGGGCAAAACCATTGCGCAGATTGCCGCCAATGAACATAAGGACCCGCTCGACGCGTTGATGGACCTGGTTGTCGCCGGCAAGGACCACGTGGGAGCCGTGTACTTCACAATGAGCGAAGAAGATGTGAAGTTCGCGATGCAACAGCCTTTCGTCAGCGTAGGAACAGACGCGGGGGCGGTGAACGTCCAGGGGCCGTTGAGCGAGTCGAAGGTACATCCGCGCGCTTACGGCACGTTCCCACGTATTTTGGGCCGATACGTTCGCGACCAGCGCCTGCTCACGCTGGAACAGGCGATCAGGAAGTTCACGAGCTTGCCGGCGCAGCGCATAAGTCTGCGCGACAGGGGCATACTGCGTGCCGGCGCGTTCGCCGACATCACCATCTTCGACCCGGCAACGGTCAACGACATGGCTACATTCGAAAATCCGCATCGTCCCTCAGTCGGGATCGAATATGTCATCGTGAACGGGGTAGTTTCGTTGGAGGGCGGCAAGGTGACCGGCCGGCTCGCTGGCAGGCCGCTACGGGGCCCCGGGTACGGCGCAGGCTCTACTTCGAGACCCTAAAATTGGACCAGGACTGCGGTGCACGTCGGCTAGTTCCGCCCGGGATCGGTGCTTCTTTTTTTTCTGGATTCCTTTCAACACGTCGTCGATTGTCATACCCAGACCATCAGAAATTCTGAGAACGTTGGCAATGCGTGGCCATCGCCTGTCCTGCTCGATTAATCCTAACGCGTTCCGGCTGAGACCGGCCTTTTCCGCCAACTCTCCCTGATACAAGGTGAGCGAGGTGGCTGACCGCAACGCAAGGATCATCCTAAAAATCAGCAAGGAACGGCTGAAATCGCTGGCCGGTGCGGGGCCAGCATGACCGAACCTCCAAAGCTGTTTTTCCTCAGAAGGTAAACTTCCCTCCGAACCAGAACGTGCGCTGGCCGCTGAGGTTGCCGGCTTCGCTGGAGAATTGTGGTCCACTGGCCGTCCCAGTGATGACACCAAAGTTCGACTGCGAAATATTTGTCTGCGGGTTGCCAAAATTCGGCGTATTCGTCACGGCAAACGCGCTTACCCTGAACTGAAACCTCAGCCGCTCAGTGATCGGAAAGTCCCGCAAAAGGGCGGTATCCAAGTCAAAGAAGCCAGGGCCGCGCAGAATGTTTCGCCCAGCGGTGCCGTAGCGCGCCTGGGTCGCCGATGCGGCCGGGACCTGCGCGAACGAACTCACCTGGAAATAGTGACACGTTGAGTCCGTCGCGGCACAGTTGGCAAATCCGCCGGTCACTGGATTGTTGGCCTGTACATTTCCAAGAATGATGATCGGGGCAACGAGATCCGGCGTATTCGTACTTCCCAGGGCGTTGGACGGGTTTACGTTGGTAGTGATGGTTAGGGGAACTCCACTGTAGACGCTCATGATCCAGCTCAACTGCCAACCACCAGTCAGAATGTTTGCTATGCCGTGCTGCGCCCAGCGCTTGGTCCGCCCAAAGGGCAGTTCGTATACACCGTAGGCTTGTACATTGTGCGTGCGGTCAAAACCCGCAATGGCCTTGTTGTCTTGCCAATCGGTCGGGAACGGGTGGAAGACGGCTCCCTCGTTTTCGCCGTAGTCGATGGCTTTGGAGAACGTGTAAACGACGCCGACCTCCGTCCCGCCGCCGAACCGCCGAGTTAGCCGGGTTTGCAGAGAATCATAGTAGGTGACCTTGAAGGGCGTCACGGCGTTGATGTCACCCCAACAAGGCGCAGTTGCATCGTTGGGACAAACATTGGGATTCGCATTCAGTAGCCGCGACTTTGCACCGGCGGTCGCCCCAAAGCCTACGGGGGCGGGGTTGATATTGAGGCCCAAGGGTATGCGAATCCCACGGGTTCCGACGTAGCCAGCTTCGCCCACCCAACCGGCAAACTCATGCTGCAAAGTCAGATTGTAGGACTCCGCATACCCGCGATGGAAAGGGTTTGCCACCGTTGTCGTACCCGCATTGTTTGGCAAGCGAATGACACCTGCCCCCAGGCCGGTGAAGGGTATCAGGGTTATCCCCGTAACGAGTCCCGTGAACGGAGCGAGATTCGCATTGGTGCCTGTGAGGCTCGCCGACGGCGCGAAACTGCTGCCAAAAATGGAAATTCCCTGGTAGTCCGGATTCGTGATGTTCGGAAAAGTGTCACGCAGGGCTCGGAAGTTGTTCGGGTCCACGCTGATTCCGTAGCCCGCCCGAATAACAGTCCTGCTCCCAAGTCGGTAAGCGATGCCAATGCGCGGGGCAAACAGCCCGTGTCCCACATCAACGCCGTCATCCTCTGGCACGGAGCCAACTCCGCCAATGAAAACGTTGCCCGAGTTAGGATCAAAGAACTTCGCGCCGGTATGGTCACTGGTTGCAAAAGGATAGTATTCCCATCGCAGGCCATAAGTGAACGTCAACTTCGGAGTGACTTGCCAACGGTCCCGGGCATACAAAGCCCACGTCGTGAACCGCAACGCGTTTGGATTGATGTTCTGTGTGACCTTGCCATCCCTTTGAGGAAGGCCGAGCAAAAATTGGGCAAAACTGTTGTAGGCATTGGCCGCCGCGTACTTTGGCGCGCCATTCAGCGCTGTCACGCTTCCGTCAAATCCAAAGGTGCCGCGTGGCGTGCCAAAAGTTCCGCCTTGCGGCTGGAAATGGTTAATCCCGCTGCGGTAGTACTCCAATCCGAAGCGCAGATCATGTCGCCCCTTAATCCAGCTAAGGTTTGTGTTCGCCACGTACTGATTGTCGCGGAAGACAAAGGGATTGCCGGTGTTAGCATTTCCTAGATTGGCCCAACTGGAGATCTGGAACGCCGGAATTCCGCCGTAGATGGGGTCGGTGCCGTTCGTACCGGGAATGTGTAAGGTGTCCAGCCCAAAGTTCGTGCCAATGTCCACGTTTT
>QHYF01000127.1 GCA_003224075.1 Acidobacteriota bacterium | reverse complement strand
GCCACGATCAACAGGCGCTTGGGAGAAGATTTCTTGTCCGGCGGAATCGCTTTGTCCACCAGCTGCACGACCGAACCTTGGCGCGCCTCGTCGATTTTCGCGATCTCGAACTGCTTGGCCAGAAGCTCGAAGATGGTCTCGTTGTACTTCACATCGCGGAGTTTGCGCACGTAATCGAGGCCCGCCGCGGGAACGCTGCCCTTGGGCATCAGGAAGTCGCCCGTGGAACGGCCCGACGCGGCGCCCATGCGCGCCACCTCGCTCTGCAGGCCCGCCAGCTCCTGCTCGGCCAGCTGAAGATCCGGATTCTGTTCGGAGGCGAACTGGTGCATGGCGCGGATCTGGACCTCTTTCGCGGCAACCTGGCCGCGCAGTTGCGCGACGGATTCGATGACGGCGCGGGCCTGTCCATCGAGTTGGATCAAGCCGGTCTTCTGCTGGGTCTGCTTCAAGGCTTCTTCGGCGTTTGCCAGGTCCTCCTTGGCTTGCACAAGCTGCTGTTCGAAGAACAAACGCCTCTGGGAAGCCTCGGTGACGGCAATCGTTGCCGAAAATTTCTTGTATTCCTCGACGTAAGCGTTGGCCATTTCCGCGGCGCGCCTGGGATCTTTGTCCGTCACGGAAATGCGAATCAAGCCGTCTTTGATGCCGTCCTCGATGTCCACGACCTTTTCGAAAGCTTTGCGCGCGTCAGACTTCCGCTTCTCGCGGTACAGCGCCATCAGGTTGAAGCGGTCGATCATGGCGTCTTCCACCGTGCGGCTCTTCAGCATGGCGACCTGCAGATCATTGGGGTTCTTCAGGCCAAGGCTGCTGCCGGCCAGCGAAGCCAGCGGGTTTACGCTGCCAAGCTGTCCAAGCAGCGCGACCGCCGAGGAAGTGTTTTGCTGAGGAGGAAGAATGACTGTCGTTGCCGTGAAGCGGTTGGGTAACAAAAAGGAAACGATTGCAGCGAGCGCGGCCGCAGCGGCCGTGCCGGCCAGCAGGTTCCAGCGGCGGCGCGCCAGAACGATCAGCAAATCCAGCAGCGATATTTCCGCGCTTGCCTCCGGAGCCTGCTGGGGGACAGACAACGGGATTTCGATGGACATCGCCTGCTGGTCCGGAGAGAGGCTCTTACTGCCTGTAGTTTCGGTTATTGCCATTTTCTTGTTTCCAAGGCGCCTTCCTCAGCGCGCGCAAGCCGCCATTGCGCGGTAGCTCGGTTCGTGCGTGCCGATGGGTTCCACATCATCCGCGCAAACCTCCACGGCCACGCTCTTCATGATTAAGTCCAGTGTAAGAACCACCCGGAACCGATTCTGGATGCGAGAGACGATACCGCTCCAGCCTTCCAGGGGACCGCGGCGGATTCTCACTCTTTCTCCGACCGTGAGGACGGGATGGGGCTCGGCATTCACCAAAGGGAGTCCGGAACGAAGTCGCTCGATGTCCTCGTCCGGCAGCGGCGTCGGCTCGCGCGTTGTACCCACGATGGAGACGACGCCCGACAATTTCAGAACGCGTACCCGTTCGTTCAGCGGGATGTGCACGAACACGTATCCGGGGAAGAGCGGCCTTTCGAGCGTGATGTTGCAGCCGTTATTCCAATGCCGCGAGCCGCGATAAAGTGGGAGAAACAATTCGATCTTGCGGATTTCCAGGTGCTCCGCCACGCGCTTTTCGTGACAAGGCTTGGTGTATGCGGCGTACCAGCGTCTTGATGTATCAGGCAAATTCCAGTTTCTTTCGATCTTTGTCAACATTAAGACAGAGCTTCGCTTTCGCCTCTTAGATGGCGTTTTCTCACTTCTGATATTTGCACCGCCATTTAAGGCAGTGCCTGGAAGGGGGGCGAACAAGAATCGCACGTAGTGCGGCGCTTGAGAGGGTTCACCGAACGACTGCGTATTATAAAGAAGTGCGTATTATAAAGATAGGGGCCAAATCCTCAAGCCCAGCGAGGCGTGGCCGACGACGGTTGTGCTCAAATAGTTACCTGATACCTGCACTGCGACAAAAATTCGGGACTCAACTCGGGAAGTTGGGTGATTCGGTTCTTGGCCTCGTTTACCCTAGCCCCAGTCGTGTCCATCAGTCGCTTCATGCGCCCCAATAGAGGCGCGGTCTGTACCCGCCGTGTACCTCACTCGGGCAAATCTGGTGCTTTTAGTCTTTAGTCTTTTCTCGTTTAATGGAATCAGTAACTTACGCGGAATCAATGAGGCTCAGAATTCCGACTCCCCGCCCTCCATCAACCGTCACCATGAGCAGAGCGAACGCCCCTTTGCTTTCCGCAGGGGTCGGCAATTTCGCTATCCAAAGGCCGCGCCGGGACATATATATTGACTTGACGGCCTCCCGCAGCGGGGGCGGGCTGCATGGCGCGCAAAAAAGACGGCTTAACGGTATTTCGACTGCTGTTTGCCATACTTCTGCTGACTGCCTCGCTTGGCGCACGCGAACTGCCGATTCGCTCCTTCACGACGGCGGACGGGCTGGCTGACAATCGCGTGGTGCGCATTGTCTCCGACTCGCGCGGGCTGCTTTGGATCTGCACGGGAGGCGGCATTAGCCGCTTTGACGGCGCGCACTTCCAAAGTTTCGGTGTCGCACAGGGCCTTCCATTTCCCGCAATCAACGACCTTATCGAAACTCCAGAGGGTGACTTCTGGCTCGCCTCCAACGGAGGTGGAGTAATTCGCTTCTCGCTCTCCTCCGCCACGCGCCGCTACGAAGCGTTTCCAGTCAGCAGCGAGCCCACGTCGAATCGCGTGAACCGCCTGATGCGAGGGCCGGATGGAGCGATTTGGGTCGGCACCGATGGCGGGCTGTTCCGAATGGCCGCAGGCGCAAATGGCACGCCGGCATTCACGCGCGTGGGTCTGCGACGGCGCGGGCATCCGGATGAAATGGTGCAGGTGTGGGCTATAGTCCGCGACCCGGAGGGCAGCCTGTGGGTGGGTACGCGATTTGGGCTGGTTCGCATTCTCCCTGGCGGCCGCATTGTTTCGTACGCCATCCGCCGGAACTCAGAAACCGACAACGTCTTTTCTCTTCTCTATGCCCCGGAAAACGGCTTGCTGTGGATCGGCCATCAATCCGGCTTGGCGATATTCAAGCACCCTGCGGCCTCTTCTTATGGACGGCAAGAGAAGGCCAGTTTGCCGTTGGAAGACGAGTCCATCAGCCGCGCGATAACGCGCAAATTCGACAGTATCCTGCGCGGGAATCCCGCATTGCCGCGAGCGCTGGGCGAGGCGGCTTATTTTGACACTTCTCAATCGATCCAAGCAGGCACTTTCCCTTCGGTTCCTGGTATTGCCCGATTGCAATCCGGCGCCATCCACATCATCTTTGGCGGCACAGTTTTGGAATATTCCACCGGCCGCTTCACGCAGCTCCGGGATCACCGCTTCCAGGATTTGCTCAGCGCCGTTGCTGACGATGACGAAGGGAACTTGTGGCTGGGCATACAAGCCGGCGGACTGCTGCGGCTGGCACGGCGCGGATTCGTTACATTTGGACAGGCCGACGGATTGGGCCGGGCTGTTGCCGCGGTGTTCGAAAGTCGCGCCGGCGAGTTGATCGCCGTCAGCCAGGACTGGCGCGTGAGCCGCTTCGACGGCCAGAGCTTCCACGCCGTGCGCGCCAACATCCCGACTGTTGCGCGGCGAACTGGCTGGCGCGGCAATCTGGAAGCGCTTCAGGACCGTGCCGGCGACTGGTGGTTCGCCACTGCCGCCGGGCTCGTCCGTTTCTCAGGCATCCGGCGGATCGAGGACCTCGCCACCTCCGTGCCCCACGTGTACACCAGCCGCGATGGGCTGGCGCAGGACAGCATTACGCGTCTATTCGAAGATTCTCGCGGCGACATCTGGAGCGCTGGCCTAATTCCCGGACACGCGGTGCTCACGCGGTGGGACCGCACCTCGGGGCGCTTTCAGACGTACTCAGATGCCGACGGCTTGCAACCTTTTAACGCCCCCACCAGCTTTTATGACGACCCGCGCGGGGTGCTGTGGGTCACCTTCCGCGATGGCGGCATCGCTCGCTACGAGGCGGGCCGCTTTCGCATGCTGACCCAGGCCGATGGGCTGCCGCCCGGCGGCATCGGCACGACCGTGGCGGACCACGCCGGGCGACTGTGGTGCACGACTGTTTTCGGGCTGTATCGCATCGACAGCCTGGACAAGGCACAATTGCAGCCGGCTTTGATCGCAACTCCCAAGGAACTAGGCGGGAGCGTTGGACGTATGGTGGAGGATACCTTCGGCAGCATCTATGCCTTTACGTCGCAAGGGGTCGTGCATATCGAGAATGCTTCCACCGTCAACGGAACCGCAACCGCTCGCATCGCGGAAATCTACACGGCCAATGACGGGCTGGCCGGCGGCGAAGGGGTTTCGACATACGCCGACAGACGGGGAAGGTTGTGGTTCAGTACCACGCAAGGACTCTCCTACTATCAACCGAGAGAGCGCGAGGAGCCTTCCGCACTGCAAGTGCGCATCGGAGGATTACGCATCGCCGGTGTGGAGCAGCCCATTTCCCCTGCCGGTGAGGTCAGTCTTTCAGGTTTAGAGCTGATTCCAGGCCGGTCACAACTGGAGATTGACTTCTTCGGAATCAGCTTTGCCATGGGGCAAGCGTTGTCCTACGAATATCGGCTGGTTGGGGCGAGCGATAATTGGAGCGCGCCCAGCCGCTTGCGCTCCGTGGTGTTTGCCAACCTCGCGCCGGGCAGATACGAATTCGAGGTGCGGGCTGTATCCGCCGGCGGCGCGCGCAGCCCGCAGCCGGCCCGCGCGACCTTTCGCGTGCTGCCTCCCATTTATCTTCGCTGGTGGTTCCTGACGCTGGCCGCTCTGGTGCTGGCCACCGGACTTGTCGCCTTCGAACGCTACCGCGCGGCGCACCGCCGGGAGATCCACCGCGCACGCGAGCAGCGCCTGGCTGAGCTCGAGCAGGTTCGCCAGCAGATTGCCGCCGACCTGCACGACGAGGTCGGCTCGAGCCTCACCCAGATTTCGATTCTGAGCGAGGTAGCGCGCCGCCAGGGCGCGGAAACCGTGCCGGAATTGAGCCATCCGCTTTCCACGATCGCAGCTTCTTCGCGAGAACTCGTGGACGCCATGAGCGACATCGTTTGGGCTATCAACCCGGCCAAGGACCACCTCTCCGACCTTACGCAACGCATGCGCCGCCTGGCCGGCGATGCTTTTGCCAGCGGCGATGCGACTCCCCGCCTGGAACTGCCGCCGCCCGACGCGGAAGTCAAGCTGGCCGCCAGTCTGCGTCGCGAACTGTTTCTCATCTATAAAGAGGCCATCAACAATATGGTGAAGCACTCCGGGTGCAGCGAGGCCGTGATCCGCCTGGCCATCCAGGACGGCGTGCTCCGGCTCGAACTGCGCGACAACGGAAAGGGCTTCGATCCGTCCCTCCCAGCCGACGGGCACGGGTTGATCAGCCTGCGCCGCCGCGCCCGAGCCCTTGGCGGCACGCTGGCGGTCGTCTCAGCGCCGGGCGCCGGCACCGCCATCACACTGGATCTGCGGCTTTCTACGTAAGTTTGTAGGCCAATCCCCGGTTGTCACTATTTTTCCTTCACGTCACTACAAGTCTGCGTGGTGCATGCCGAAAGCGCATGCCCTATTGTGGGCCGCGTCGGAACGATAAAACCCGACAGAAAAAGGAGACAAGACAATGACCAAAAAGATTCTGATGTTGCTGTTTGCATTCGCGCTGGTGCTGGTGGCCGCCCCGCGAGGGTCGGCCCAGACCACAGCGCCCACAGAGGTTATGTACCACTGGGGCGCAATACACAAGGGGCCCTGGCAAGCCGTGGTGCTCAACTTCCAACTGACCGACCACATCGGCAGCCCGATTACGGTGCCCGTGGAGTTCCGCCTCGAAGACAACGCTGGAAACGTCGTTTACGACAATACCGTAATGGTTTCCTCCGGCCGCACGTTTTCTATCGCGTTCGTGGTCGGCCCGGAATATCGCGTCGCGCAAACCACCATCCAGGCGGATATCTTTGCCGCTATCGGCCCGGAGATTCGCACACTTGCACCCTGCCTCAAGGTGGTTTACCCCCCGGGGCCGGGTTCCCCGCTAGATCTCCCGACGCCTACGCTCGAGGTGATGAATGCGCTCACTGGGCAGGTGCAGACGTTCGCCGCCGACCCGCATGTCGTCTTTGGGCTCGGTATCCCCCAGTAACGACGGCCGAGCTGCGGCAAGATGGTTCAGTAACTCCGCCCGCCTTCGTGTCCGGAACGGCCAGGCGACGCCGTTCCGGGCAAACCCCTAGAACAGCAATCTTGCTCCCGAGCCGTGATGCCACTAAGCTAAAGGAAAATCCCCATGACCGCCGTAACCGAAACTCCTATCCGCGTCGCTATCATCGAAGACCGCCGCGAGATCCGCGAAGGACTGGCGATGATCATCAACGGCACCGCGGGCTTCCGTTGCGCCGGCACTTACCGCTCCATGGAAGACG
>QHYF01000464.1 GCA_003224075.1 Acidobacteriota bacterium | reverse complement strand
AACTCGGTCTTTCGCGCCAGCGAGAGTACTCCGCCGACGAAACCGGTGCGCGGATGGTCGGCCAGCCCTACGGGCTCATTAGCGCGCTCCAGAAGCTGGGAGCCTACAACCAGCGGATCCCGACCACCGCACTTTCCCCGTCGACTTCCGCGCTTTGCATCGTCAAACCGCTCTTCGGCAGCGGCACGCTGTCCTCCCTTTTCAGCACGCATCCTCCGCTCGAGGCTCGCATCCAAGCCCTGCGCGAGATGACGGTTACACCGCAACGTTGAAGCATCATGTTTCGAGATTCTGCACTTTTGAACCAGTCCACGTGTAATCTTTTCAGAAATGTGAACGCGCCCAAGTTCCGCCGTTTTACATGGCAGCATGTAAACAGTTGATTCAAAAGCAGATAATATATCTTTGACTTGGGCTTGCATTTGGCGCGGGAAGTGCACACTTCTGTCTGCTTGGTATTGGAGTCGTTGGGAAGCTGGGGGACCGTACCATGAGCTGTCGGGACACTATCCATTTGATTTGCTGGTATTTAGAGGGGCGGCTCTCCGCGTCGGTCGAGGGCGAGATCAAGCGGCATCTGGAAAGCTGCGCCGACTGCCACATGGTTCTGGACGCCGCTGTAAATACCCTGGATCGCTACTTTGGCGCCAACCGTAGCGAGGAGGCTGAGACCGCTTTTCGAGCTGCTTGATTCGGCCTTCCCGTAAATAATTGAAACATTTAGCTTTAGAGCCGTGGGCCATGCCGCTCACGGCTCTTGTTGCTTCCATCGAAATTGCTGAATGGTGTCAGACTGAGGTGAGACATAGCCTAGCCTATGAGTCATAGAACGGATGGCAGCACTGCGTAATCTTTACGGGTACTAGTACTATTATGAGACCCCCATGAATTCCCCTAATTGACGGGTAATTGACTTAATGTAAAGAGGTTACCTTGAAAAATCGGTGATCGAAGCCTTTGGCGCTGCGGGTGCACATCTCTAAGGCACAGGGGCGTAAGAGCCTAAAGGAGAATGAAAGTATATGAGCGAATTCAACGAATCTGCCAGCACGAGCACTGTCGGCGCACCCCGTTGGGTCGGATTGGCGGTAGCGGTGTTGGGCGGTCTTTCGCTGATCGGCCTCGGAGTGGGTTGGAGTGCATTAAACCAGGCGAGGAGCGTCGAACAAACGACTCAATCTACTTTGAAGCAGGCCAATGAAGCACTGAGCCAGCGTCTGGCCAAGGAAGACGAAATCAACCAGCAATTGCAGAGCGATCTGAAGGTGGTCACGGACAAACTGAACGTCACGCAAACGGATCTGGTCACCGCGCGGAAACAGGACAAGACAGCCACGAAGGCCGTCGACAAGAAGGTTACCAATCTCGAGACTTCTGTGAAGGCTGAACTGGCCACCAAGGCCAACACGGACGACGTGAACAAGCTGAATGGCGATGTCACCGGCGTAAAGACCGACTTGGATGCCACCAAGAACAGCATTCAAATGGCGCGCAGCGAGATGGGCACCCTCATCGCGCGCAATCACGATGAAATCGACCAGCTCCGCCATATGGGACAGCGCGATTACTTCGAGTTCACCGTCCAGCGCAAGGGCGGCGCGACGAAGGTTGGCACCATTCAAGTCGAGCTGAGGGATACCAACCTCAAGAAGAACCAATATACGATCAACGTCCTGGCCGATGACAAGAGCTTCGAAAAGAAGAACCGCTCGGTGAACGAGCCGATCTTCTTCTACACCGGCGGGAGCCGCCAAGCGCTTGAACTGGTCATTAACAAGGTCACCAAGTCAAGTGCTGCGGGCTATCTGAGCGTGCCGAAGGCGCCCGGTGCGGCGTCGGCGAGCACAGCGACGTCCGGCAAATAAGCAAGTTTCGCGGGAAGTTTTCTCTAACTTCCTGGGAGCACAACAGATAGAGGGAGGATTCCAAAGAATCCTCCCTTTTTTTGTCGAATCGCATCCGTTGCAGTTTAGGAGTTTGGGAAGTGTCTGGACACCGGGCCGTGGCTGTGCCAAGCTACTGGACGGCCCGGCAGACCCAAAACCACACTGGATTTCTGGAGGGGGAAATCATGAAAATCCGTTTTGCGACTGGAATGGCAGTAACACTCTTCGCAGCAGCGCTGGCGATGGCAGCGGAAGGTACCTGGACCGGGTACATTTCCGATGACCATTGCGGGGCTAAGGGCATGAGTGAAAAGCATGCCGATTGTGCGGCGAAGTGCGTCAAGGAGAAAAGCGCCAAGTACGTGTTCGTGAACGAAGGGGACAAGAAGGTGTACACGATCGATGCGCAAGACAAAGTGGCGGCGCATGCCGGCCATCACGTGACCGTAAAGGGCACTGTGGAGGGCGACACGCTCAAGCTGGAAAGCATCGAAATGGCGCCTGCGGCCAAGTAAGCACTGCTAGTCTCTTTTTGACGGGCGGGCCGGCCAAGTCGGCCCGCCCGTTTTGTTTTGTCCTTCGAGACGTTTCCGTTACGATGTTGCCCGCCCATGACCACGACTCTTATTCATGCCGCCCGTGCGCTGACACCGTCAACCGAAATTAACGATGCCGGCATTCTGATTCGCGAAGATGTTGTCGAGGCCATCGGACCGCGCGTCGGGCTGAGCCTGCCTGCAGGAGCGCGAGAAATTCGCGCCATCGGCAAGACAGCCATCCCCGGCTTTGTGGACGTGCACATTCACGGAGCTGGTGGCCACGACGTCATGGAGGGCAGCAGAGAGGCGATGGCCGCGGTGACAAAAACCGTCGCGCGGCATGGAACGACTGCCTTGGTTGCCACCACGGTCACAGCAAGCCCCGAAGATACTCTGCGAAGCGTTGCCGGGATTTCAAAATACATCACCGAACAGCACCAGACGAACGATCCACGCGCGGAAGTGCTCGGTATCCATTTTGAAGGGCCGTTCATCAGCGCGGTTCGGCGCGGCGTGCATCCTCTTGAGTGGGTGAAGTTGCCATCGGCTGAGCTGCTGGAAAAGTTCCTGCAGGTGGCGG
Organism: Acidobacteriota bacterium; assembly: GCA_003224075.1. Lineage (GTDB taxonomy): Bacteria > Acidobacteriota > Terriglobia > Acidiferrales > UBA7541 > Acidiferrum. The sequence goes on along the minus strand of QHYF01000464.1, from coordinate 406 downwards.
CTGGAAACGCCCAGATTCTGACCATTGCGCCGGAATTGACGGGCGCAATACCGTGTATTGATGCGGCGCGCAAGGCGGGGCTGGTCGTTGCGCTAGGCCACACCGACGCCACCTACGAACAGGCGCGCGCGGGAATTGCGCATGGCGCCCGGCATGCGGTGCATGTCTACAACGCCATGCGGCCTTTCTCGCACCGCGACACCGGCGTGATTGGCGCGGTGCTGACTTCCCCCGAAGTCACCGCGGAGCTGATTGCCGACGGCGTGCATGTGGACGAAGCGGCCATGAAGCTGCTCCTTCAGGCCAAGGGCGCAGGCGGAGTCATCTTGATCAGTGACGGTATTTCTGCCACCGGCATGCCCGATGGGAAATACATGCTCGGGACGTTTGAAGTAACCGTGAGCGG
>QHYF01000124.1 GCA_003224075.1 Acidobacteriota bacterium | reverse complement strand
TGAGGTCGCTGTAACCGTTGTTGTATCCTACATAGACGGCCGTGCCCGGATGCAGCAGATAGGTGAACAGCACATCGGTGGTGAGTCGTTTGGTCGGCGCAATGGGTCCGCCGTCGAAGCTGCCCAGGTTGGTTTGCAGATCGAGGAGATTCGAATTGGCGATCGTGGCGTTGTAATCCAGGATCAGCCGTAGCGACAATTCCTTGGTGAACTGGTAATTCAGCTTGGCGCGGTTCAAATAGTTGTTGAAGATGCTCTGCCCGGGGGAAAACGGCGGCGTTGTCCATCCCGGCCGCGTTCCCAGGCGATAGTAAAGCAGCGTCTCATCAAAGCGGAAGCGCGAGGAAGGGCGCAGCGTAAGCCCGAAATTTAGCCTTTGCACATTTCCCAGAAATGGAGGAATCCCCGCCGGCGGAAAGAAATTTTCTCCGATGCCGCGCACGTATGTCGCAGAGAAAGAGATCCACTTGTAGGGCTGTGTGGAGACCAGAATCCCAGTCCTGTGCTTGCGGAAATCGATGTTGTCGAAGAGTTCGTAGGCTTCATACCGGCTGATGGAGATGGTCGTTTGCTTCGTCAGGTCAACCTGGAATCCAATGGCTGCGATCCAATCCTGCAAGGTGCCGGCGTGGTTCCAATCCACGGTTTCGATGGCGGTGGGGCCAAAATCGACGATCTTGCTTTTCTCCGGCCTCCAGAAGTAGCCGCCGTTGGCAGTGTTCTGCCGGATGTCGATGCGATTGACGAACCCCAGTTCCGTGCAGAAATTCGGAGAGAAGTCGTTGTAGTTCGTTGAGAAGAGGAAATGCCGCCCGGTGTAGGAGGCGTCTACCCACAGCGCATTGCCTTGCTGCGAACCGATTCCTTGCGCGACCTGCGGAAACGACAAGCAATCCTGCCCGGCATTGCTGTTCTGACGCGTCCACGTGTGCACTCCCTGTGCATCAACTACCCAGTTTTTCGAGAATTTGAGCCGCGCATCGAGTGAAGCGACGCGATTGCTGGTGTCCGCAAAATCGCGGCTGGAAACATACGCGCCAACGTAGGACTGCTTGCCAAACTCGCGTGCGACTCGCACCACTCCATCTACGGCTCGCGTATTGTACGGCCCGCTGGTGCGACCCAAGCCGGGTTGCCGGTCGTCAATCACCAGCGCCCCGAGCGTCCATTGACCCAGCTTGCCGGTCATACGCCCGCCAAACTGGGGGTCGGCGATCCGCCGTGAAAAAAACAAATTGATCGGAGTTGCGAAAAAGCCGGCATTCTCGATGAAGAAGGGGCGCTTTTCGGGGAAGAAAACAGCGAAGCGCTGATTTACCGTGAGCTGCGGATCATCCGATTCCACCTGGCTGAAATCCGGATTCAGCGTGACGTCAAAGGCCAGCGAATCCTTGGCCACAAACTTGGCGTCCAGCCCGGCGCGATGCTCAAACTTGTCGAGAAACGCGGGAGGCGTGGCGGGGCTCGGAGGGTTCGGCTGGTTCAGGAAGTGATTGCTGGCCAGCAGCCCGTAAGGAATGAGCTGGATGTTGCGTCCCGGCGAAACATTTTCGATGCCGCCGGCGGGCGCAAATTGCTGCGTCAATCCTTCCACTCGCTGCGTCACATAGGGCCAGTAGTCGTATTCGCTCTTCCGCAGGATCACGCGATAAAGGGCAACGCCCCAGGTCTGCTCCGGAGCGTGCGAGAAACGCAGGCTCTTGAAGGGTATGGAGAAGAACACAACATACCCGTCGTTCCGGACACGGCCCGCGTTGTCCCACAGAGTGTCGAAGCTGAAGTCGTATCCCTGCCCTTCCGTGTAGATGGCGTCGGACTGCACGCCGAGCGGATTGGAAAAAAAGTAATACGCCCGGTGAAAATCGTGAAACGTGTCGAGGAGCACGCCAACGCCGTCGTCCTGATCCAAAGCTTCGCGTTTTGCGAGATGCGCACGGACTTGACCCGGTTCGTCGCGGCAGATGAAAGCCACATAGAGATTCTTATCGTCGTAGGAGAGGTACGCGGTCGTGGATTCCGTCGCTGGAATGCCGTCGCCGGGGGCGTTCTGACGGAAATCGCTCACTGCTAGCTCTGCTTCGCGCGGATGATCTTCCAGGAAGTCTTGCAGTTTCGGTGCGCGATGCACGCGCGGGATTCTGGACAACGGAATCTTGATTGCATCCGGAGGCGGAGGAGCAGCGCTCTGCGCGGAGACACGCGTCCCCGCGAGCAGCATCACCACACCAAGAAAAGTTCTCCGGATGATGGGGCCCATTTTCAATGCCTTTGTATAGCGCCTGGGGAGACTTCACGCAACAGTAAATTCAGAGGAATTGTCACTGCAGCACGTGCTGCGCAGTCAGAGGGATAGGACACGCGCTCTGCTCCTCGCACCCGGTAATGGACTGAGCCTGCGGCCGGCCGCTATGAATTATGAAGCAGGCGGAGTGATTTCGTAGCGCCAAGAGATTGGCGCAGTTTTCCTGAGCATGGCGGCAACCGAGCAGTATTTGTCCTCGCTGAGTTGAATGGCATGCTTCACGGCGGCATCATCCAGCTGCCCGCGGAGGCGATAGACAATTTCCAGCTTGGTCCAAACGGCCGGCGGCTCCGCCGCACGCTCGCCCGAACAGATGACTTCCAGCGATTGAAGCTTCTGCCGCTTCTTTTCCAGGATGATGACCACGTCCGTGGCCGTGCAAGCGCCCAGCGCCATCAGCAGAAGCTCCATCGGCCCCGGAGCCTGGTTCGATTCGCGGTCGGAATCAATGGTCACCGCGTGGCCGGAAGGGCTCGTCGCCACGAATTTCTGTTCGTCAATCCACTTTACCGATGCAATCTGCATGAAGCCTCCCGAGACAAAGGATAACAGGAGGAGCAAACAGGAATAAGGCAATGCGCAGGGTCTGGTGGGGATATATCGTTGTCCGTGTCGAAACGGTTTCCGCTGAGAAAGAAACAAGCTGAAAATAATCTGTTTCGCCCCTTGCCTTATTTTTGGTTTGACTTGCGCGGTGTTACAGGTACGTTTGAAAGACCTTTTGGGGAGGGAAAGTCAAATGCAAAAGCGAGTTGCATGGTCCTGGGGCTGGCTGACAATGGCGGCAGTGGGGCTGGCGGCGCTTCTATGGGCCACGGCAATCGGCGCTCGAGCGCAGCAGGGCGGGATGGCGGCCGCACCGAAAGAGCAACCCTATGTGGTGGAGTACTACTACAAGGCGAAATGGGGTCACGCCGAAGAATTCCTGACGCTCTTCAAGAAAAACCATTATCCGGTTCTGAAAAAAGAGATCGAACTGGGCCGCATGTTGAAGGTAAGCATGACCGCGCCGCGCTATCACGCGACGGAAGACGGCCGCTGGGATTACCGGGTGACCATCGTCTTCAAGAACGCCGCGATTGCCAACGACAATTTCGACAGCGCCCCGCTGATCAAGCAGCTCTATCCGGATCAGGAAACGTACAAGAAAGAAGAGCAGCGGCGTTTCGAAATCCTGGACGCGCACCGGGATTTGCCCATCAAAGACGTGGACCTCGACACGCGCTGAAGAATCGCCTCGTTGAAAGGTCAGAGGCGCGGAGCAGAACCGGAGTCCGACGCGAAGTGCGCGGCACTGGCTTGGCTCTTAGCAGCGTTGACAATGCCGCGTCAAACTTCTTTTTTTCGACGACGATTTTCTTAGTCACCGTATTTCTTCACTACGGTATTCCTAGCACAACATAAGATAAACCAGTTTCCACAGCAGCGATTGCCGCGCCTGAAACATGAGCAACCGCTGGGAATCTCAAAACATGATTGTGAATATCGTAAGCCAAACGGCAACGGTTGCAATCTATCAGGCGGCTGTTAAATTAGCTCATGCCCATTAACGCCGATAAGCCACACTTGTGGAAGGCAGACACGCGAGCGTCGGAGAAGCGTCAACTCGCACTCATCGAGAAGTACCTGACCGACCGCGGCTACAAGCTGAAAGCACCTCATGCGGCCACCCCGCTCAATCAAATGGAGCCGGGTACTTTTTCGTTCCGGCTCAATGTCCTGGTGAAGCCTTCCAAGGCCGCGGCCAAAACCGTGAAAATTCCTATCGACGCGGTCGTTCAGCCGAAGAAGGCCAAGCTGCCGCACCTGCCGATTCTCATTGAAGCAAAATCCGCAGGCGACTTCACCAACGTTAACAAACGCCGCAAGGAAGAGGCGATCAAAATCAACTACCTTAAAGCGACGCACGGCAAGGGCGTCGTCTTTGTGCTTTTTCTCTGCGGGTATTTCGACGCGGCATATCTTGGGTACGAAGCGGCTGAGGGGATAGACTGGATATGGGAGCATCGCACGCAAGACCTGGACCAGCTCGGAATCTGACATCATGGCAACTGTCACACATCAGACCATCGAAGGAAGCCGCCAGACGGAGCAGACGCGTCTCGACAGTCTGAAGACGGCGGCGGAACGCAACAAGTGGGGCCAGTTTGCAACGCCGTTTGCATTAGCCCTTAGTCTCGCGCGCTACGCGCATAAAACATTAGGGGAGGGCAGGCTCCGCTTTCTTGACCCGGCGATTGGCACTGGATCGTTTTATTCTGCGCTGTCGCAAGTTGTCCCTGCAATGAGCATCGAAGCCGCAACCGGCATCGAGCTTGACCCCTTGTTTGCGGAGGCAGCAGAGAGCCTCTGGGGCAAGAGCGGCCTTCACGTCGTGCGGGGCGATTTCACAAAGCAGAAGCCTCCCGCGCAGCGTTTCAATCTCGTACTAACCAATCCACCTTACGTGCGGCACCATCACCTGGAATCTGACGCAAAGGATCGCCTCAAGGTGCAGCTCGCGCGCTCATTGCACATGGAGATCAGCGGACTTGCTGGCCTGTATTGTTATTTTCTGTTGCTATGTCACGACTGGATGGAAGAGCAGGGGCTTGCGATTTGGCTCATTCCCTCGGAATTCATGGACGTGAATTACGGCGTGACGCTCCGGCGCTACCTGACGGAACGGGTTACGCTGCTCCATATTCACCGTTTCTGTCCAACGGACGTGCAGTTTACGGACGCCTTGGTATCCTCAGCAGTTGTGGTGTTTCGCAAGACACTGCCCCCGCCAGGACACCGCGTCCGGTTTTCGTTTGGCGGTGAGATCGAAAATCCAAGCACTGAGGCGCTTGTGCCTCTCGATGTGCTACGACACTCCCACAAATGGACGCAGTTTCCAGCCCGGACGAACTTTGAGAGTACAGATGAGCCGACGCTTGGCGATCTCTTTGTCATCAAGCGCGGGCTTGCGACCGGCTCCAATAGTTTTTTTATCTTGAGTGACGAAGATACGAAGACCTGGCACATTCCGCGCCGATTCCTTAAACCGATTCTGCCCGGTCCGCGCTACCTGACGGCAGACATCATCGATCAGCGCGCTGACGGTGCGCCTGTCGTGTCTCCTCAGCTCTACCTGCTTGATTGCAGCGAGCCGGAGGAAAAAATCAAAGCGAGCTGGCCGCGATTCTATGCGTATCTACAGAAAGGCCGAGAAGAAGATATCCACGTGTCATATCTCGCCAGTCGCCGCGCGCCGTGGTATTCCCAGGAGCAGCGCCCGCCCGCCCCTTTCCTGTGTACCTATATGGGCCGCTCGGCTAACGGCAAGCATCCGTTTCGCTTTATCTGGAATCGTTCCGGCGCGACGGCGCACAACGTCTACCTCATGCTTTATCCCAAGAGCCGCTTGCAGGAAGCTCTGAACAACCATCCCGAACTTGCGGCGCGAGTGTTTGAGGCACTCCAGAGCGTCACGCCCGGCCAGTTTATCTCCGAAGGCCGCGTATACGGCGGCGGACTGCACAAAGTGGAGCCAAAAGAGTTGGCGCAGATTCCTGCTCGTGCCGTCCTTGAGAGCATCGACGGCTACTTTCAGGTCGAGCGCCAAGAGAAATTGTTCGCCTAGGCTGAGGTGAGATTTAAACTGCGTCGATATCCGTTGTCTTGGATTGTTTCTGTTGTTTCGGTTGAATCTCTTTGGAAAATAAGTTATCTATATCCCTTATGAGATTCTGGCCCGTGAAAATAACTACTGCAAAAGAACCGAAGGCTGCCATTAGCGTTTGCTGGTCGTTCACGGGATTTTTTCCTAGTGCCGCTATCAAAGTGGGCAGCAAGACATAAAGCCCTGCGACCACGCCGATAACGTTGATCGAGAACATAAACCAGACTTGAGACTGGCAATCGCCTTTGCGCCGCATGTGCTCGCGTATGTACCAAGGAACCACCAGAACCAAGACGCGATAGTCACGCC
>QHYF01000120.1 GCA_003224075.1 Acidobacteriota bacterium | reverse complement strand
TGTTTCAGGAATTGATCCGCGCTGGGACGCGCCCGGAAACAGAAATCGAGATGGTAACGCCGGTGATTACGCTGAAAAAAAACGAGATCGTCCGGAGGGGCATCGAGCTGGGCGCGCCGCTGCATCTAACTTGGTCGTGCTACCAGAACGAGGATCTTGCCTGCGGCGTGTGCGACAGTTGCTTGCTGCGTCTGCGAGCCTTTGCGGAAGCCGGCGCGCCGGATCCCATTCGCTACCAGCAAACGGCCGCAGCCCGGCGCTGAGCTTGGAATCTGGCGCGGATGAGAGATAATGGGGCACGGACCGCCCGGCACTCCGGGCGGCGCTCCCCCGTGAAAAAGGAGAATGGAGCATGAAGCGATTTGATAAGTCGTGGGCGCTCGCCGTAATAGTGATGGCCGCGCTGGCAAGTTTGCTTGCGCCGCGCGCCGCAGCGCAAGACGGAGCGATCAGCGGGCAGATTCTGGACGTTGAGGGCAAACCCTGGGTCGGCTTGGGCGTGCAGGCCGTGAGCGATCAGGGAGCCAAACAAGAAACGAAAACCGACAGTAATGGAAAGTACGCATTTCGCAACCTGAAGTCCGGCGTCTTTACCGTCAACGTTGTCCTCCCGAATCAGGCCCAACCCTATCAGGCCCAGGCCAGAGTGCAAGGCGGGCAGGAAACGACACTCAACATCAATTTCAAGGATGTCGTTGAAAAGGCGAGGCAGAGCAGCAAGGAATTCGCCGAGGCCGAAAAGAAACAGCAAGAAGAGAAGCAGAAATTCGCAGGGATGAAGGCGCACTTCGACGCGGGAACGGCCCTCCTGGAGAAGGAAAAGGTGGCCAAGGCTGATTTGCAAAAAGCGACACCGGACCAGCGCGAAGCGGCGAAGCAAAATCTGAAGGATCTTTCCGATCAGGCAGCTAAGGAATTCCAGGATGCGCAAAAATCCGCCGGCGAGAAAGATACCAACCTGCACTTAGTCTGGGCGAAACTCGGCGAGGCATACGACACGGCAAACCGGAACGTGGAAGCGGCAGAGGCATACCAACAAGCCATCAACGCCAAGCCGGATGTTCCGGGTTATTACAACAATTTGGGCAATGTGCTGGCGCGTGCAGGGAAAATCGACGCCGCCAAAGCCGCCTACACGAAGAGCGCGGAACTCGATCCCGCGAACGCAGCTACGGCCTGGCGTAATTTCGGCCGTGGAGCCCTTGCAGAAGTCCGCGGACCTCGATCCCAAGAACCCTCAGACGTGGTATCTCCTGGGGGCTTCGCTGGTGTACAAGATGACCACGAAGAAAGTGGGGGATAAAGAAATGGTGCAATTTGCGCCGGGAACGATTGAGGCCTACCAGAAGGCGGTGGAGCTCGATCCGAACGGACAGTGGGGGCAACAGGCCAAGCAGGGACTGGAGCAGCTTCAGTTGATGGCGCCGGGGATCGACATCAAAGTCAACCTGAAGAAGAAGAAGTCTTAAGAAAGCCAACGGAGGAGCCGTGCTGACGCTGTCATTTACGGAGCGGGCCACAGCGCCAGCGCACGTTCTGGTGCGCTTTCTGGATCGAGAATCGGTTTTGTTGAATCTCGAGACGGAGCAGTACTTTGGTTTGGACGAGACCGGCACACGGATGTGGCAGCTCGTGACGGCTTCACCGAACATTGACGCGGCGTACGAGGAGCTCCTTGCGGAATTCGACGTCGAACCGGAATTGCTCCACTCCAACCTAACGGAACTTTTGGGCCAGCTCGTGGAGAACGGCTTGCTCCAAGTTCTCCCCGCTGATGTGGGAACGATTCCACCGATTTAGCAGGATGGAACTTCCGGCACGGAAACTTTTTCTGCGCGCGATGGTGCTGCTGCCGCTGGTGGCCCTGAGCCTGAGATGGCGCGGTTTTCGCGCAACACAGGCGGCGCTGCAGAGATTTCTTTCGAAGACGAACCGAGAACAAGATTCTGCATTTGTGAACAAGCATGCCGTGATGACCGCGCAGATGGTCCATGCTGCGGACCGGCGCGGGCTGGTTCATCCTTCGTGTTTGGCGAAATCTCTTACACTCTGGTGGCTGCTGGGGCGTCAGGGGATTTGCTCGCAACTGCGCATCGGCATTCGAAAAGAAAAAGAAAAGTTCGAGGCTCATGCCTGGGTGGAGCACGAAGGAGTGGCGCTAAACGAACCCGAGGAGCGCCACCGCCACTATGCCGCTTTCGATGCGGGATTGTTCTCGCTGCCGCAGGACCAACAGTGAGCCCATGACCCCGGGCTTCTGCTGATCACATTGCCTCAGATGTTGGTGCGATGCGTGGTGACGCGTTTGGCGCGCGGGGCGGGAGCGGGCAACTCGACGGTAAGAGAAACCTCGCTCTTATTGCGCAGCACGCCGAGCTTTACGGTCTTGTCCTTATCATCGCGCTTTGCGGATAGTTTTTCGCGCAGCTCGCCGACGGTGCGGATGCGTTCGCCGTTCAACGAGGTGATTACGTCACCCACCTTCACTCCGGCCTTTTCCGCAGGTGAGCCCGGATTCACTTCGCGGACCAAAATGCCTTCGCCATCAGGAGCGCCGAAGAATGTGCCCAGCTGACCGTTGAGATCTTCCGCGTCGATGCCAAGCCGAGGCTGACCGCCGAGGAAGATGCTGCCGTTCCAGTCCATGGAGGGAATTTCAGGAAATTCCGGCATCCGGAAAGCAAAAGTGCCGGGTGCCGGCGTCCTCATTCTAAAGGCGTGACGACGCTCTTCGGATTTGCCCAGAGTAACGTTCAGGGTTTGAGACCGCCCGTCGCGCCACACGGTGAGCTGGACGGCGCGGCCGGCAGGAATTTCATGGATCATGCGGCGGAATTGCGCCGTGCCTTCGATGCGCTGGCCATTCATCTCCGTGACCACGTCGTTTTCTTTCAGGCCAGCCTTGGCTGCGGGACTGTCCGCAACAATCTTGCCCAGGACAACGCCGCGCTCGGCAGGGAGCTTCAGCTCTTTGGCCTTATCCGTGGTTACTTCATGGGTTTCGACGCCGAGCCAGCTCGAACCTTCGTCGTCGATCACAAGGCTCATCGCGTCCTGCTCGACGTCGGGCAAGTCCTCGAGCTGTTGAACGGCCTGATTCTCCTGCGCGAGGGCCGCTTTGGAAACAAGGAGCGCGCGAGTCGCAGCGAGTTCCGCGATCTGATCCTGCCGGCCTTCCAGTTTGGCCTCCAGTTGCGCCTGCAGCGTTTCGATTTTTTGCCGCAAGCGCGCGATCGTGGAATCATCCGGGTTTTGCGGTCTGGCGGACGTCGCGGGCAGAGCGATCAAGGCGAGGCTGAGTGCCGCAACTCCTCCAGCAACAAGCAGATTTCGTTTCTTCATTGTCGTCCCATCCTCCTCAGCGGTTAGACGCGGCAGGTTGAAAATCGTCAGACGGTCGACCGCAGAACAACCAACCGGATCCCGCCATTTACGGTGCGCAAATGAATCGGAACACCGCCGCGGCCTAATTTGCCATGCATTTCCCGGGGACGCTGGGTACTCTCCATCGTGATAGGGAGTTCGGAGAAGAAGTTTCCGTTCAGGCAGCGGGCCTCGACATCGGCCTGCATGTCGGATGGCACGGCAAGGACGAGAGACCCATTCGTGGTTTCCGCCGTGGCGCCGTTCTTGTCCTTGTCGCGCAAGTGCGTCAGTTCGAGGTGCACGTTGCCGTTCGTGGTGTGCGCATGAACGCTCCCGCCGGCTTCAAACACTTCGATATTGCCGTTCACGGTGTGCAGGTCTTCGACCGCGTCAACGCCAGCGACGCGCAATGTGCCGTTCACGGTGGCGAGATGCTCGAGGCGCGCGCCGTGCGGAACGTGCACGGTGTATTCCACGGCCACTTCGACGCCCCCATTCTGCGGATACCGCGTGGCGACGGAGATAGCATCCGGTCGGGCGTCCACCTCGATGGAGACGCGGTCAAGGTCCGATTCCCTCTGTTTGGCCGTTTTTACGGCGTGAATTTCGACCTCATCGCGGTCCCAGCCTTGCACCTCGACGGTGCCGTTGACGTTTTGCAATTCAAACGTGCCTCCAGGCTGCAGCGGATAGGACTGGTTGAAATCCTTGCTGATGGCATAAGCGGGAAGGCCCCAAACGGCGGCCAGGAACAGCACACAGAGAGAAGTAGCGTGGAAAGCATGACGGAACATATCGTTCTACCCCCTTCAAGGATGAGCTACCAGCGAGAACCGAGGACCTGAACGAAATCCGCTGGCACTGAGGCGACAACCGCTCAGTGCAACTGAAAATCAAACTTCACCGTCGAGATGACCTCGACCTTTTTTCCTTTGATCCATGCCGGCTTCGCTTGCCACCGCTTCATGGCCGCAACCGCGGCATCGGCGAGCGCCGGTTCACCCTCAAGAACTTTCTGCACTTCGACGCGGCCGTCTTTCGTCACGCGCACCTGAACTTTCACGATCCCCTGGATGCCTGCGCGCTGAGCGAGAGCCGGGTACGAAGGCTTTGGACAATAGGTAAGCCGCTTCTGGAAATCGTCGGGGTCCTCGTGAAGACCGCCGGTGAAAGCAACTTCCAGATTGGCCAGCCAGCTTTCGAGCCAGTCGGTCTTAGGTTCCGGCTCCGGCGCAGCAACCGGACCCCTGTCGATCTTCACCCTTTCAATCTGATGTTCCTGGAGCCGCTGATTGATCCGCTCTTTCTGCTCACGCATCAGGGATTCGCGGAGAGCAGTCTCCGAATCCAAGAATTGCAGGCGAATTTTTCCGGCACTGGTATGCAACTTCAGCAGGGCGCCGCCGCCGTTCAAAACAGCAATGGCATGCACGGGCCCCGTGCCGGTGTTGGAAGATTGAACCGTAAGATGCAAAGCAGGGTCCGCTTCGATGTGGCGCAAGCCACCGGTCGTCACCGTCGCGTCGATGGTAGCGGCAAGGTTCCGCGGCAAAAATACGACAATGTCGCCGTTGCCGGAGGCAAGCTGCGACGCGCCTCCGAGACGGACCGCCCCGCCACCAGAAGGTGGGTCTGGATTAATCCACGCGGTAATCGTGCCGCCTGATGTGGCGGCTTGCAAGGCGCCGGCGACACGCGTCAGGCAGATGCTGCCGCCGCTCGACTCCACTTCCATCGGTCCGGAAACGTACATCACTCGAATGCCGCCGCCGCCCGTCTGGGCACGCACTGAGCCGTGCACTTCGCCGAAATCGATCTGCCCACCACCGGTGTGCACGTTCACGAAATTCTCTGCATGGGCGACGGTGATGTTGCCGCCAACGGTTTCCAATTCGGCGCGGCCACCGATCTGACCCGCGCGGATATGCCCGCCACCAGTGCGCAGCGAAGCGTCTCCGGCAATGTTACCCACGTTGACGTGTCCGCCGGCGGTAAAGGCTGTGAGATCACCCGCGACATCCAGAACCTGAATGTGTCCGCCCTGCGTATCGAGTCTCGCCACCGAGCGTCCCCGCGAAGCGTCGCGAAGCCCCGAGCCGCCGATGCGTCCCGTCTTGATGTTTCCGCCCTGCGTGTGCAGGCCGGCGGTTCCGCCAATGTCCCCTGTGGTGATGTCGCCAGCCCCCGTATTCACCTCGACGCTATAGCCGCGCGGCACGGCGACTTCAAATTGCACCCAGAATTGAGCATCGGCAGAGCGCGCGGCTTGCGGCGGGAGCACGCCAATGATTTCCGCGCCCCCGTAAGTGGACTTGGCCTTGAGGGAGTAATTTTCGAGGAGTTGTTGCGCGGCGTTGCCACGGGCGTCGGTTTCAATATGCACGGTATAGCGGACGAGCGGCGCGGCACCGGCCTCGAGTGGAACGATATTTACGGATCCGAGATCAATGGTCAGCTTCAGCGTCAGACCATCTTTGGTTTCCAGCACGCCATTGCGAACGGCGGAAGTATGCTGCGAGCCCGGTTCGCCGGGATTCTCGGCTGGCAGGGCGACGGTTTCTTTTCCGTCGGAGCCAAATGCCACCGGCGAGAATTGTGAGACGGAAAAAATTGCGGCCAGCACGAAGAGCGGTGCGACACGGCGCGCCCCGAATAAAAACGCTCGATGAAAAATTCGATTCCTCATGAAATAAGAACTCTGTCCTGCAAACTACTGTATCTCGCGCGGCCCGATCTGGCGCAGAGCCGCGGCGCTGCGCAACCGCACGTAACGGCTGGGATCCCGCCGCTGCAACTGCTGAAGCACGCGAACTACGCGGTCTAAAGACGCAGCATCCTCATTCGGCGAACCGGGTTCCGATGACGGGGCCGAAGCGCCGTCGAGCATTACCTCGTCCGATTGCTCGGGTTGCAGAGATCCAACGAGCACATTGACGGCCTCGACGCGCACGCCCGGATTGGCGTCATGTCCGAGGGCATCGAGCAGCGCCTGCCGTACGTCATCGTCCGCCGACACGACACGAAGCGATTCCAGCGCCTTCATGCGCACTGCGGGATTCTGATCCTTGCGCGCCGCGGCGATCAGTGCCTGACGCACTTGCTGATCCCGCGCCGCCGCCTTCAGCGCCTCCAGGCAATCGAGGCGGACACCGGCATCAAAGCGCTCGCCGCTTTCAACGATATAAGTGAGGGCGCGGCGCATATCGGTGTCCTCAACATTTCCGGAGAGCACCAGCGGCTGTTCAGCACTGAGCTGAAGCTGAACTGTGCCGGGAGCAGAGCCCGACGCAGGCAAAAAATTGATGGCCCCCACCGCCATTTTCGCAAGCTGGTCTTCGGTGATTTGCGGCCTGGCCATGACGTTCATCGCCGGGCCATTTGCGCCGTCGTTGGAGCGGGTCTGCAGCAGGGGAATCGCCTGAGTGCCAAGCAGAATCCCCAAGAGGACCAGGAGTGCGCCGCTCCAAGCCGGGCGCAGCGCCATCCAGCGGCGCAACCATCCAAACGGGCGCCAGCGTTCCTGGACCGGAGGCGCAGAAAGATCGTCGAGGGCTTCGGCAAGCTCGCTGCGGCACTGCGAGAGGAGAATACCGGAAGAATCGAATTCATCAGCGGTCTGCAGACCGCCGGCCACAATCTCCTGGAGTTCGCGTTCTTCGGCAAGTTGTGCGGAGCACGCCTCACAGTTGGCAAGGTGAGCTTCGACCTGTTTGCGCTCCTTGTCGCTCACTTCCTCGCAAACATAAAAAACCAGGAGTGGGGCAATGTCTTGACAGTTCACATTCTTCTCAAATGCGCTCATCGCAAGCCTCCCAACTCGTTGCGGAGTTTGCGGGTTGCGCGGAAAAGAGAATTTTTCACCGTTTCCTCGGTGGTCCCGAGTGCGTCGCCGATCGCGCGGAGCTTCAGGCCTTGATAATGCTTCATTTCAAAAACAACGCGCTCGCGAGGCGAGAGCCGCTCCATCGCGCAAGCAATGCGAGCTTTGATTTCTTTGCCGAAGAGGCTGCGCTCGGGGTCAAGCGTCGGGCGATGCTCCCGTTGGCGCTCAAAAAAGTCGGCAATGCCTTCTTCAGGATGGCCGGAATTCAGTTCCGGGGCCTGGTCTTCGGGGCGGGCTTGGCGGCGGCGCAAGTGGTCCAGGCAGACGTTGGTGACGATGCGGTAGAGCCAGGTGTAAAAGCTGCATTCAAAGCGGAAACGATGCAGATTCCGGTAAACCTTGAGGAAAGCTTCTTGGTAGACGTCGCGGGCATCCTCGGGCCGCTTCATGAGATTGAGGGCCAGGCGCAGGACATTGCGGTCATACCGGCGAACCAGTTCCTCGAAAGCGGCGCGGTTTCCCGTTTGC
>QHYF01000119.1 GCA_003224075.1 Acidobacteriota bacterium | reverse complement strand
TTTCGAACAGCAAGGTCACCGCGGCCGCGTGGATTCTGCCGGGTCAGGCTGAAGGCGTTGTCGTGCTTCCGCTCGGATACGGCCGCAAGAGAGCCGGCTACACCGGCACGGACAAGGGATTCAACGCTTACGCAGTTCGCGCTTCAAATGCGCTTTGGAGCGTCGGCGCTCCCAGCAGCGCGATCAAGAAAACCGGCGACGATTACCCCCTCGCCTGCACGCAGTATCACTTCAACATGGAAGGCCGCCAAATCCTTTCGACCGCCACGCTCGAGGAGTACCGCAAGAATCCGAATTTTGCCAACGAGCATGCCGAACTCCCGCCCAAGGAACTGTCTCTCTACAAAGGAGAGGCGGAGTTTCCCTACCACCGCGACAAGTGGGCCATGGTCATTGATCTCAATAGCTGCAATGGCTGCAACGCTTGCGTGGTCGCCTGCCAATCGGAAAACAATATCGCCGTGGTAGGCAAGGAGCAGGTGATGCGCGGCCGCGAAATGCACTGGATTCGCATCGACCGTTATTACAAGGCGGCATCCAGGACGAACGATCCCTCCAGCTACAACGAATCTCTCGACAATCCGGAGACATTCTTTCAGCCCGTTCCGTGTCAGCAGTGCGAGAACGCGCCCTGCGAGCAGGTTTGCCCGGTGGGCGCCACGGTGCACAGCGCCGAAGGCTTGAACGACATGGTCTACAACCGCTGTATCGGGGTGCGCTACTGCTCGAACAACTGCCCTTACAAAGTGCGCCGCTTCAACTTCCTGCGCTTCCAGGATTGGGAGACGCCGCAGCTCAAGCTACTGCGCAATCCGGAAGTCACGGTGCGCAGCCGCGGCGTCATGGAAAAGTGCACCTACTGCGTGCAGCGCATCAATACCGCGCGCATCGAAGCGGAAAAACAGAACCTCCCGATCCGCGACGGCGCGATCGTCACGGCGTGCGAACAGGCCTGTCCCACCCAAGCCATCATTTTCGGCAACGCCAACGATCCGGAAAGCCGCGTAGCCAAATTGAGAGCACAGCAGCGCAACTACTCGATTCTTGCTGAACTGAATACGCGCCCGCGTACCACATATCTCGCGGCGGTGCGCAATCCGAACCCCGAGTTGGAGAAGGCATGAGCGCCGGACAACCGCCACTCGATTCTCCCGAAATCCGCCGGCTGACACCGGTACTGGGGCCGGGATATACCTATGGCTCGGTCACGGACAAGATCAGCGCGATCGTTCTGACGCGCCCGACTTCTCTCGGCTGGTTTGTCGGCTTTGCGATTGCTTTCAGCCTCATGGGATTAATGACGGTCGCAATCGCCTGGCTGGTCATCAAGGGGACGGGCATCTGGGGCATCAACATCCCGATTGGCTGGGGCTTTGCCATCGTAAACTTCGTTTGGTGGATCGGCATCGGCCACGCGGGCACGCTGATCTCCGCCATTTTGTTCCTCTTAAATCAGAAGTGGCGGACTTCCATCAATCGCTTCGCCGAAGCCATGACGCTTTTCGCCGTCGCCTGCGCGGGCATTTTCCCGCTGATCCACACGGGCCGGCCGTGGATGGCGTTTTACATGTTCCCGTACCCCAGCACCATGGGAATTTGGCCACAGTTCCGCAGCCCGATCATCTGGGACGTTTTTGCAGTTTCGACGTACGGCACGGTTTCGCTGATGTTCTGGTTCGTGGGTCTCCTTCCAGACCTCGCGACGCTCCGCGACCGCTCCGTCCAGAAACCCATGAAGATCATTTACGGCATGCTGGCGATGGGCTGGCGCGGTTCGGCGCGCCACTGGCACCGCTACCAGTCGGCGTACCTCTTGCTGGCGGGCCTGGCAACGCCGCTCGTGCTCAGCGTACATTCGGTGATCAGCTTCGACTTTTCCATCGCCATCGTTCCCGGCTGGCATACCACGATCTTTCCGCCGTACTTTGTCGCCGGGGCGATCTACTCCGGCTTCGCCATGGTTTTGACCATCGCGATTCCCTTGCGCAAGGCCTATGCCCTCGAAGATTTCATCACCATGCGCCACCTGGACAACATGGCCAAAGTCATGCTGGCCACTGGGCTCATCGTGGCCTACGGCTACTTCTTTGAATTCTTCTTTTCGCTTTACAGCGGTAACAAGTTTGACGTTTTCCTGGTTCAGCAGCGGCTTCACGGACCTTACGCGCCGTTCTACTTCGCGCTTATTCTGTGCAACATCCTGACGCCGCAGCTGCTTTGGTTTTATAAGATGCGCCACAACGTCGTGATGCTGTTCATCATGTCCATCGTCGTGAACATCGGCATGTGGCTTGAAAGATTCGTCATCGTGGTGATCAGCCTGACGCGCGATTTCGTGCCTTCCGCCTGGGGCCGCTACAGTCCGACGTTCTGGGATTGGGCTACATTCATCGGCACCATCGGCATGTTCGTCACCCTGATCTTCCTGTTTGTCCGTGTTCTGCCCGCGATTTCCATCGCGGAAATGCGCGAACTGGTGGCGGAGACGTCTGAGGAAGAGAAATAATGGAGCGCCGCTCGCACATTTACGGCGTAATGGGTGAATTCGCGACCCCCGAGCAGCTTACGCATGCCGTGGAGAAGGTCCGTGAGGCCGGCTATCGCCGGCTCGATGCCTATGCTCCATTTCCCGTGGAAGGTCTTTCGCAAGCCCTCGGATTGAAGCGCAATCTGGTGCCGCTGATCACTCTTCTTGGAGGTTTGGCGGGCGGTGTTGGCGGCTTTGGTTTTCAGTATTGGGTCGCCGCAATCACTTATCCGATGAACATCGGCGGCCGCCCGCTCAATAGCTGGCCGGCCTTCATTCCGGTCACGTTCGAACTCACGATTCTCGGCGCATCGCTCGCCGCCGTATTCGGCATGCTGGCCCTCAACAAACTGCCACAACCGCACCATCCGGTTTTCAATGTGCATCGCTTCTCGCATGCATCGGCGGACCGCTTCTTTCTCTGCATTGAGGCCCGCGACCCGAAGTTTCATCTTGCGGATACGGCGCGCCTTCTCCAAAGTCTTCATGCGCATCATGTTTCCGAGGTGTCTGATGATTAGCACCTCGCGCTCCCCGCTTTTCGCCGGTACCGTGGCTTTGGTGTTTTTCACCGCCGGTTGTCAGTATCTCCGGCAGGACATGGCCACCCAGCCGAAGAACAAGCCGCTCTCGCCTTCCGATTTCTTTGAGGATGGCCGCTCGGAGCGCCCCCTGATCGAGAATACCGTGGCGCACGGATCTCTTGCCAACGACGAGCTCTTCGTCCCCAAGGATTCGAATGCCTTCCCGCTTCCGGTGAATCAGCAGCTTCTTGAACGAGGCGAAGATCGCTACAAGATTTTCTGCACGCCCTGCCACGGTTTGCAGGGCGATGGAAACGGTATGGTCGCCGTGCGCGGCATGAAGCATCCGCCCAGTTATCATCAAGACCGTTTGCGCCTGGTGCCGAACGGCTACATCTACGACGTTGTGACCAATGGGTTCGGCGCGATGTACGGCTACTCGGCCCAAATTCCTCCGCGTGATCGCTGGGCCATCATCGCTTACGTGCGCGCGCTGCAGCTCAGCCGCAACGCCAAAGCCGCCGATTTGCCGGCAGAACTGCGCGAGAAGCTAAATCAGGGTGGCTCCTCTGGCGCAGCGCCGGGCGGCGAACACAAGCCGGAAACAGGGAGCGCGAAGGTTTCAACGGGAGGCAGCAACTAATGGCCGCGCAGGAATATCGGGCGCCTGAGAGCGTCGGCCGTTTGCAACAGCGCGCGCTCACTGTGGGCGGCGTCGCCTTGCTCGTCTCGATTCTCGGGGCGGTGCGTACCCCCGGGCTTTTCTACCAGTCCTACTTGATGAGTTTCATGCTCATTCTCGGCCTGACGCTCGGCTCGCTGGGCCTCGTGATGCTGCAGCATCTCACGAGCGGCCACTGGGGCATCATCATCCGCCGCCCGCTGGAATCGGCCACGCGCACGCTTCCGCTGCTCGTCGCGTTCTTCCTTCCCATCATGTTCGCCGGCATGAAGTATCTTTATGGCGCCTGGCTGGATCCCGAGAGAGTCAAAGAGGAGCCGCTCTCGGACTTTCAGCAAAAGTATCTGACACACGGCGGCTTCATCACACGCGCGGTGATTTACTTCGCGGTTTGGCTGCTGCTGATGGCCCTCTTCAACAGCTGGTCAAAGCAGCAGGACGCCAACCAGACCGATCGCGCTCTGCGCCGCCGGCTGAAAATGCTGGCCGGCCCGGGCATCATCCTCTATGTTTTTGTGATGAGCTTCGCGGCCATCGACTGGGTGATGTCTCTATCGCCTCACTGGGCCTCGACCATTTATGGCTTCCTCTTCGTTGCGGGACAGTTGATCTCCTCGATGTCGTTGATGATCGCTGTGGTCGTGCTGCTGGCGCGCGCGGAGCCCTTCGCCAGCGTGCTGCAGAAGCGCCATCTGCATGATCTCGGGAAACTGCTGCTCGCTTTTGTCATGCTCTGGGCGTATTTCGATTTCTCGCAGCTTCTGATCATCTGGTCGGGGAACCTGCCCGAAGAAATCAGCTTTTATCGCACGCGCCTGTACGGCGGCTGGGGCGTCGTTGCGGTGATCGTCCTGGTCTTTCACTTTTTCGTTCCGTTTTTCCTGCTTCTCTCGGAAGACGTGAAGCGCAACGCAAAGGTGCTCCCCAAGATCGCCGTATGGCTGATTTTCATGCGCCTCGTGGATCTCTTCTGGATGACGCGTCCGGAGTTTACTTCCCGCGCTATGCCTACGTGGCTTGACGTTGTTCTGCCCATCGCCCTTGGTGGATTGTGGCTGGGCTACTTCGCCTTTAATCTCAAGCAGTTGCCGCTCCTTCCCTTGGGCGACCCAAAACTTGCGGAGGCTATCGAGCATCATGAGCGCTGAGTCCCACGACACGGGCCAGGTGCCGCGCAACCCTGATGTCTCGTTCGAAGAACGCGACGTCAAGGCGAAGACCATCTATGGCTATCTTTTTGCTCTCGGCTTGGCGGTGGTCGCTTCTTTGGTGATTTGCGTTTATATTCTGCGCTTCACCGCGAATTTCGCCGCTTCCTCCGATACGCCGCCGCCTCCGTCCCGCGAAGCTCTCGGCAAGGATTTTCGAACCATGCCGCCGGAACCGCGGCTGCAGGGTGTTCCCGGCCATCAAACCGATCCACAGCAGGATTTGCGCGACAAGTTGAAGGCTGACACGGAAGCGAATGACAAGTTTGGCTGGATCGACCGGAACTCGGGCATCGCGCAGATTCCCGTCAAAGATGCGATGAAGATCATCGCGGAGAAGGGTTTGCCCGGAGCGTCCGCGCCGTCGGCGCAGAAGAAGTGACAAGATGAAGAAAGTTCGGAACATCATCAGGATTGCAGCGCTATTGCTGGCAACGTGTACTCTGCATGCGCAAACGATTCCCGGTAACGTCGGCTCCACGGCGGCAACGATGCCCGCGGCTTTGCAAAACGTGGGATTCGAGCCGCCACTCAACGGCCAGATGTCGCTGGACCTGGCTTTCCGCGACGAAACCGGCCGCAATGTTCAGTTGCGTGAGTATTTCGTGCAAAAGCCCGTTATCCTTGCCTTCGTCTACTACGGCTGCCCGATGCTTTGCGATCAGGTTGAACAAGGCGTCGTCGGCGTGCTGCGAATGCTCTCGTTCAATCCCGGGCGTGACTACGAAGTTGTCTTTGTCAGTTTCGATTCCCGCGAGACTCCGCAGATGGCCGCGGAAAAGAAGAAGAAAGCCCTGGCCCGCTTCCGCCGTCCGGAAACGGATTCTGGTTGGCATTTCCTCACCGGCTCGCAGGAATCAATTGACGCGGCGACGAAGGCCGCAAATTTCCGTTTCTCCTTCGATGCGAAGTCCAGTCTGTTCGCTCACGCGAGCGGGGTTATGGTTCTTACCTCGGACGGGCGCATTTCGCGCTACTTCTACGGCGTCGAATATCCGGGGCGCGACATGCGCCTCGGCCTCGTGGACGCGTCTGCCGGAAGGATTGGCACGCCCATCGATCACGTCTTGCTGTATTGCTATCACTACGACCCGTCGAGCGCAAGGTACAGTGCTTCGATTCTCAAGATCATCCGGCTCGGCGGTGTCCTGACGATTCTCTTCATTGTCGGGGGAATCTTGATTTTCCGGCGCCGTGAAACGGTGGCGGCCGCGAACTTGCATCGGCCACTTCGCGGTTGTGCTGAACGAGGAGCGCGTTAAGCCGTGCAGTCGCAATTGCCATTGTATCCGGAGCAGGCGTCCAACTTCGCGCCGCACGTGGACGCCCTGATGCTTTTTATCAGTGCCGTGTGCTTCTTCTTTGCGGTCGCGATCACCGTGGCCATTGTCTTTTTTTTCTTCAAATACCACCGCAAGGAAGCCAACGCCGTTGGCGTTCCTATCCACGGTGACTCGCGGCTCGAGGCCGCCTGGATGATCGTTCCCCTGATTTTGGCGATGGCCATGTTTGGCTGGGCGCGGTCGTATACGTGGATTATCGCCATACGCCGCAGGATACGCTCGACGTTTATGTCATCGCCAAGCAGTGGATGTGGAAAGCGCAGCAGCCCAACGGCCTGAAAGAAATCAATGAATTGCACGTTCCCGTGGGTCGCAATGTGCGCCTGACCCTCGCCAGCGAGGACGTCATTCACGATTTCTACGTTCCCGCGTTCCGCGTGAAAATGGACGTTGTTCCGGGACATTACAACACCATGTGGTTCCGCCCCACCAAGCCGGGCCGCTACCACTTTTTCTGTTCGCAGTATTGCGGAACGAATCATGCCCTAATGGGCGGCTGGGTTACGGT
>QHYF01000122.1:10735-13665 GCA_003224075.1 Acidobacteriota bacterium | reverse complement strand
CGTCAACGCGACGATGGCCCAGCCCCAGTTCGGAATGTATTTGTGCAGCCACTTGAGGCCGTGGAAGAGCGGCTCGGCGATGAACTCCAGCCAGACGAAATTCACCAGCCCGTTCAGCGGCGGGTTCATTTTTTTCAGGTAGTCATAATCTTTGGGACCGACGTACACGCGCAGGGCTAGCGGCTGCGCCGGTGTGGCCGCGGCAACTTGCGGCACCGGCTCCTGCGTGTCTTGGCCATTCACCTGAAAGGTCCGCGAGGTTTTCCAGTAGCGCGTCTCCAGCGCGCCCGGTGTGGCGCCATTCGCGGGCAGGAACGCCGCTGTAAAATACCGGTCCTCGATCCCAACGAAATCTTTTCCGCCCTGCCAAGATCCCGGGTTCCACTTGTCCAACCCTTCCAGCTTTTTGTACTGGTAATTGGTGATCTTGCCGCCCTCGCTGTAATACGTGTTGACCGTCTCAATCGGAACGGGATTGGTGACCGTCAAGTCGCCGAAGCCGCCAAGCCAGCCGAGCCCAGCGGTGATGGGCCTGCCGTTTAGCTTTGCGGAAGTATCTACGTGAACTACGTATGTGTGATCGAAGCGGAAATGCTTTGTGATTTCGACGTGGCCGTCGCTCCAGGCGAACTCCAATTCGGCAGGAGCCTTGAGAGGACTCGCAGGAAGAATCGCGTAATTGTTGATGTGCTCTTCCGCTGCGGGACCTGGCTCGCGTACCCAGGCTCGATATAGCCCGCCGTTCGCCGCATTCTGCAACTCCTCATCATCAAGCGCTACGGAAAAAGGCCAGCCGGTCGTTTGCTCCGATGCATCCGTGTGCACCACGTCGAGCACGCGCGGCGGCTTTGCGTCATCCTTGTATTTCTTGAGCTGCCAGCTCTTGACCACCGCGCCCCGGTTCGAGATTTCCACGCGGTAAAGATCATTTTCGACGACGATCGTGCGCTCTTGCGAATCGGTCTTCGGCGTTACGCTCACGGGCGCAGCCGGCGCCGGCGCTGCAGGCGAAGCGGAGGTCGGCGATGCATTGCTAACAGGAGATGTCGCTTGTCCAGGTGTGGCCGGAGCGGTCTGCGCAGGCCGGCTGGCTTGAGGCGGCTGGATGGGCGGCTTGGGTCCAAAGTATTTCGCCCAAAGCACGATCAAGCCCATGGACAGCAGCGATGCCACCAGGATTCGCAGTTCCGGCGTGAACTTGTCTTTTTGCAGCGGCGCGCTCACGAAATCACCTCAGTAGGATTCGCCGCTTTCATTTCAGATGGCATCTTTTTCCAATTCTCCGGAACCGGGTCATAACCAAATCTGCGCGAGAGCGGGTGGCAGCGCAGCAGCCGCTTCAGGCCCAGCCACACCCCGCGCGCCACGCCGAATCGTTCAATCGCTTCGTAGGCGTAACGCGAACACGTCGGCTCAAAGCGGCAACTTCCGGCGAACAGCATGGATAAATAAGCTTTGTAAAAGCGCAGTGCGAACAGCGCCATCCGCACGGGGACGGAAAGGTTCTCCATCTTTGTAGGGCAGAGCCGCGACTCGCCCTTATCGCCTGCCTTTTCGGTGGCAGCAGCGAGCGCGCGCGAGTGCGCGCCTACATGCCATGCAGCAGCCGCAGCAGGTCCGCCGTCAGTGCTGCAAATGGCGCCTTCGCCGCCGAACTCTTTGGGTGTATGACGATGTCCCATCCTGCGGGTATCTCCTGCCAGTGGCAGCGCACGATCTCGCGCAGGCGCCGCCGGATACGATTGCGCGCCACCGCGCCGCCCAGTGCCTTCTTGATGCTGAATCCAAAACGGCTCTGGGGCAGTTCGTTGGCGCGGAAGAAAACGGTGAAGTGGGAACTTGAGCGGCGCTTCCCGGCGCGGTAAACGGCATCAAATTCTCCGCGCCGCACCAGCCGCGCTTCGCGCGGAAACGTTCTCCCCCTTGCCCCGGAATCAGTCGGGGTCAACGGGTTCCCTGCACTATTCGGGGGTGAGCCGATGGCGTCCCTTCTTGCGGCGCGCCGCCAGCACTCTGCGGCCGCCTTTCGACTTCATGCGTACGCGGAAGCCGTGCGTCTTCGAGCGGCGGAGGTCTTCGCTTATCCCCACATTCGATTTCAATCCTGCTTGGCTTCCACTGGAGTCCCAGTGCACTATCACCCTGGATTGAGAAACGGCTGCCCCGAGTTCGTCTGTAATTTCACCATTCAGCAAGGATTTTGGGTGGTCGGAAG
Source organism: Acidobacteriota bacterium (assembly GCA_003224075.1). Taxonomy (GTDB): domain Bacteria; phylum Acidobacteriota; class Terriglobia; order Acidiferrales; family UBA7541; genus Acidiferrum. Next base: position 11,450 of record QHYF01000122.1, on the reverse strand, counting down.
AAGGGAGCGCCAAGAAGAAAAGAATCGATAGAATTCTAACCGTCTGCATTACGGAACACCCTCCTTAACTTGCGCGATTCATGCGGCGATATTCATCGTAAGCTGCAAGGAAACGGTCGACATCTTTGCGCAACAGATAATACGGCGTTGAAAGACGGATCTTCGATGGCCCGCCGCCGCGAATGCGAATCTTCTTGTTCTTCCACATCCAGTTTTCGACCTCGGCGATCTGAATCGGCGGCACGTTGACTGACGCAATCGCGCAGCGAAGCGCCGGATCGGGCGATGTCCAGGACTCCGCGCCGCGCTGCAACATCTCTTTCAAAATATAGTCCGCCATCTGCCGGTGCCGCTTTTCGACGCGCTCCATGCCGATCTGATTCGCCAATTGCACCGCCGCGCTTAGACCCCACAGCGCGGGCACGTTGGAGCTGCCGACCCGCTGGAAGCGCTCCGCGCGGAGCTTCGGCTCGTCCCAGCCCGCGGTGACGATGGTGTTCCACAGCCGGTCGATCACCTCGTCGCGCACGTAAAGAAACCCGGTGCCCTTCGGCGCTTGCAGCCATTTGTGCGGGCTTGACGAATACATGTCGCAGCCCAGTTCGCGCACGTTCAGCTTCATCATGCCGATGACGTGCGCGCCATCCACCGCCGAGAGAATCCCCTTCGTACGCGCCAATCTGCAGAGTTCTTTCGCTGGCAGGACGACGCCGGT
>QHYF01000122.1:0-10691 GCA_003224075.1 Acidobacteriota bacterium | reverse complement strand
TTCGGCACCGGCTTTGGCAAGGTAATCTTCTTCACCACAATCCCATACCGTTTCGCGCGCAGGTTCCACGGCTGCTCGCCCCCGGGATGCTCCTGGTCGGTCATCAACACTTCATCGCCTGGTTTCAGATCAAGGCCGTTGGCGATGTAACTGTTGGCTTCGGTGGCGTTGCGCACCAGCGCGAGCTCATCGCGCGTGCAGGCAACAAATTCCGCCAACGGGTCGCGGAACTCGTTCCACGCCCCGTAGCCCCAAATGGGGTAATCCTCCGGATCGCTCTGCGCCATCTTCTCCGTATCGTTGTATCCGTCGAAGACCGCGCGCAGTACCGGCATAGGGCACGAGCCTACCGTCCCGTTATTGAGATAAACCTCGTCGGCGGGAATCAGGAACTGTTTGCGCAGTTCGGTCCAGTAGGCCTCTTCGTTCGAACTGTACAGTGAGCTGTCCGGTAGCTTCGGCGGTTCCTGTTCGAACAGCGCGGACCATTCCGGAGACAGGTGGAGCGCGCCCGCCGTCCCGGCAAGGCCCGCAAACGAAGATAAAAAGCCACGGCGATCCATCATGATTACCCCCCACAGGGTTAGTCGCGCGAATTCTACGCGGGATGCTCGGCGCCGACAATGTGCATTTGAAGCCCCGACTTGCGACGCCGCCCAGCTCAGTCTATCTCTACCCGGCGCGTGCGACGACGCGGTTCCCGTCGTACACTATTTTCTCGGCCGCCACGTTGTAACCCGCGATGCGCTCGGCGCGTCTTACAAGTCAATTCGGGTGTTGGCCGCCTCTTTATGAGCCGGTTCGTTCGTCAGGCACACGCAATTGTTTGTTTACATTTTCTCCTGATTCTCGCGGGGGCTCTCCGGGCCTCCGCGCAGGAGTTTCGCGGCTCCCTCCTCGTCACCGTACAGGACTCCAGCGGTGGACGGATTCCCGGAGCGGACGTCTCCTTAACCCAAGATAAATTCGGAATCACCCGCAGCGCCAAGTCCAACGCGCGCGGCGAAGTGCGCTTCGACGCTCTTCAGCCCGGCACTTATGCGATTTCCGCGGACGCCACCGGCTTCAAAGGAACAACGGCTGCTGTCGTCGTTGCCATCAGCAGTCAGCCTACTCTCGGTATCACCCTCGCTCCCGAAACCATTCAGGAAACCGTGCGAGTCCACGACCGCGGCCCATCGCTCGCCAGCCAGCCCATCGAGACCACCAGCAGCACTGTGAAAACCGTCATCACCTCCGCCGATCTCGACGAAGTCCCCCTCTCCGCGCGCACCTTCGCCAATATTTCCCTCCTCGCGCCTTTCACCGCTCCCGTCGAGCCTTCCGATCCCACCAAGGCGCGCATCACCGCCGTTTCTTTCGGCGGCAGCTCGGGGCTCAACGTCGACCTCTCCGTCGACGGCGGCGACAACAACGACGATTACATCGGCGGCTTCCTCCAGAATTTCTCGCCCGAAGCGATGCAGGAATTTGTCGTGCGCACCTCGCAGTTTGGCGCGGATACTTCGCGCACCAACGGCGGCAGCATCATTCTCTCCACGCGCCGCGGCACTGACGACTGGCATGGCAGCCTGTCCCACTACTATCGCGGACAAAATCTGAACGCGCGGAACGCGCTCGATAATCCCGAACCCAACCCCAAGCAGCCCTTCTCGCGCCAGAACGCCGTCGCCGCCCTCGGCGGCCCAATGAAGAGTGGCAAACTCTGGTTCTTCACTTCCTACGAATACGTCCACGAAAACGCCAGCGTCGCCTACAGCGCCAAGTCGCTCTCCGAATTCAGCGCGCTTGCCCGGCTCGCCGCCGCCGGCGATCTTCCGAACATCACCTCCATTGGTGGCGTCCCAACATCCGTGCCCGTGCCGTTCCGCGACACGCTCTTTTCCAGCCGTCTCGATTGGAAGCAATCCTCACGCTCGCAGTGGTTCGTTCGCGGCTCGTTTGACCGCAATCACACCCGCAACGATCTCCTCCAGCAAGGGGCTTTGCCCTCGACCGGCGCCACCACGACTTCCAATTACTACAATATCCTTCTCAACAACCAGTTTCAGTTCGCGCCTTCGTGGCTCGGCACCCTCACCCTCGAAGCCAGTGGCTTCCATCACACAAAAGCGCGCAACTCGGCCATCGGCGAAGCCCTCAATTTCCCCTTCACCGTCAGTTTTCTGACCACTTCCGGCCTCGAAACTTTCGGCGACAATCAATTCGCCACCGCCATCGCCGCCTTTCCCGTCCACCGCGACCAGCAGAAATATCAATTCCGCTACGACGTTTCCCGCGCTTCCGGTTCCCACGCCGTCCGCTTCGGCGCCAATCTCATCCACGAACCCGTTCTTCGCGGCGCGCTTGCCAGCAGCCTCGAAACAGTTTTCACCTATCCTCAGGATCCCAGCTTCTACATCGCGAATCCCGGAGTGCTATCTACTTGCTCTTCGTTGAATCCCGATCCGAACTGTCCCGCCGTTGATACCACCGGCCCTTCTGACGGCTCCTTTTCTCAAAGCATCCGCCGCCTCGGCTTCTACGCCGAAGATTCCTGGCGCCTCACACCCTCTTTTACGTTGAACGCCGGCCTGCGTTATGACACAACCTTCGGTCTTTTCACAGCTTCCGGCCGTGACCAGAGCCTGAATCCCGCTCTCGCTGGCAACGGAGTTGTGACTGGCATTCCCCACGATTACCGCAGAGCGTTCGCGCCCCGTCTTGGCATCGCCTACGCGCCTCACGCCTCGTCAACGACCGTTCTTCGCGCCGGCCTCGGTCTCTACTACAACGATCTCGCGCAAACCGGCTGGGTTGACGCCTTCACCGCCGTTAACGACTTCAACCTCCAGCACGGTACCGGCCCCGCCGCCCTGATCGACCCCAGGTACCACACTCCTTACGCTCTCACGGCCAGCGCCGCCTACGAACACGCGTTCCGCGGCGATTGGCGCCTCAGCGTCACCTACGAGCATCAGCAGGGCGTTCACCAATACCGCCGTTACGAGTTTCCCGCCTTTTCCTTGTTCCGTTCCGACAATCGCTCCATCTTCAATGGCCTCGCCCTCCAGATGCAGCACAGCTTCGCGCAGCGCTTCGAGCTCACCGCCAACTACGTTCTCGCTCACGCCACCACCTGGGGCGCCACCGTCGGCGAGCTCTTCGATTACGTCAACGGCGTTTCGAACGTCCACAACGCCTTCGGCCCCGGCGATCACGGCCCTTCCGGCGAAGACATTCGCCATCGTTTCGTCCTCGTCGGTGTCTTGCAACTCCCGTGGAAATTCGAAGCCTCCACCATCTCTCAGTTCGAAAGCGCCCGCCCCTTCACGCTTTCCACCCCTGCGGACATCAATGGCGACGGCGTCGCCAACGATCGCGCCGTCGTCAACGGCGTGCAGACCACCCTCGACCAGTTCCGCGGCGCTCCTTTCTATCAAGTCGATCTTCGCGTCAGCCGCAACATCGTTTTTCGCGAGCGCTTCACGCTCCGCCCCTTCGCCGAATTTTTCAATCTCTTCAACCGCCGGAATCCCGGCAACAACTTCGTTGCGGACATTTCTGCTCTTCCCACGCCGGTCAACAATCTTTCGAACGCCACCGCCTTCTGCCTCGATCCTGCCTGCACGCAAACGCGCCCCATCACCAGCCTCAGTCAATTGCGCGCACCCGCCGGCGCTCTCGGCGATTTCTTCGGCCTCGGCACCACCGTGGGCATCCCCTTCGCCGCCCAGCTCGGCCTCAAATTCATCTTCTGACCCACGTTGTTCCTCTCTTGTAGGCACGCTTGGCGCCTGCCCCGACTCCTGTCGGGGAGGCGGGCCGCTCCCACTCGGGTCTTGCGACACAGGAATGGCTGTGCTCCCTCGCCAATCATCAGGTTGTCCCGAGCAGAAGCGAACGGTCACGACTTACGAGTCACTCGACGACCTGTATCTCCACGTCCTGAGCCGTGGCATATTGTGTCAGCAGCGCGGCCATTCTCTGTACCCAGCGCCCCAGCCCTTCGCTGCCGGCGAATGAAATGATCACGGCCAGCACATGGTGCGTGGCCGTGGTGACCATCGTGCGTTCCGAATCGCTCGTTGGGCTGCCGTGCGGCCCGACCGCATCGGCGAACAAGGGCAATCCTTCCAGGTTCAGGTCGTACTTGCCGATGCCCTTGTACGTTTCGCCTGCGCGCCCCGCGCGAAAAACAATGTCACCACTCACATGCCCCAAGTCATACAGCCCGATCGGCAAACGGCTCTCGACCGAAACGAGGTTGATCACGTCGACCACGGCGTTGATCTGCGGCAGTCCTTTTCCCGCAACCACGCGCCGCAGCAGCGCTTCCGCCGAGCCGCGGTACCTCGCCGGATCCTTTCCGAGCGCCCTGTACGCCTTGCGCGTCGCTTCGACTTGCGGCGACTCCAGCACCCCGCGCGGGAACGGCAATTTCTGAATCTCCGTCTCGCGCGCCTTCATCTCTTCGAGCAGCGCTGCTGGCGATGCGCCCGCGTCCGCGAGCGCCGTCACGCACCCGAGTGCCGTCCGCGGGCACTTCTTTTTCAACTCGGCATCGATTTTCAGTTTCATTTTCAGGCGAGCTTCCTGGCAACCAGCGCCGGAATGCGGATCTTGCTCGCTAGGATTTCTTTGCGAAGGAACGGATGTAGCCCAGTAGGCCCTTCACCTGCTCCGGAGTCAGCGTCTTGTACGCCGGCATTTTGCCCTTGCCCTTGCTGATGGCGTCGGTCAAGTCGGCATCGCTCGTTTTCTGCACTTCTTCCGAAGTGAAATCCTTCACCTTCATGGTCTTGCCCGTGGCCGTTTCGCCCTTGCCGTCCGGGCCATGGCACAAAGCGCACTTCGCTTTATAGGTTGCTTCAGCGGCGGAGTTATCGGCTTTCGCGGGTACGCCGAGAAAAACGCTCACGACCAGCCCGGCTGCAACTCCGGCCAGCCTGCCGATCCAACGGTTTGCTTTCTGCATGATCCTCCTCCTTGTCGAGAAATTGACGCGGTCCAGCCCCGGCCGGCTTTCCGCCGTGCTTCTAGAACGCGTATCTTACCGAAAGGGCGACCAAATGGCCTTGGAAATTGCGCGGGGCAAAGATATCCTGCACCGCGCATCCGGATTTGATATCTGTTTGAGGCCGGAGTTTTTCTCCCCCGTCAAGCCCGTTTTGCCGCCAGCATCAGCCCATGTGCACCACGCTGCCTCAATCTCGTCAAGGCTTGTTCAGGCGGACCGTTCTTCGGTTGCTCTGCCCCGACGCACGACTCGTGCTAAACTTTACGGATTCTAGGCCCGTAGCTCAGTTGGTTAGAGCGCTACCTTGACACGGTAGAGGTCTGGGGTTCGAGTCCCCACGGGCCTACCATTTCAGATTCTTAATTTGCCGAGGAGTTCAGGCCAAATTCGCGGTGCGTCGCGAGCAGCGCCGTCTTCACAGCCTTCTCTTCAATGACAAAGGAAATGTTGCACTCCGAAGAACCCTGGGCAATCGCGATGATATTCACGTTTTCGCGTCCGAGTGCATTGAAGGTTCTGCCGGCGATTCCCGGGATTCCGCGCATGTTTTCTCCCACGACCGCCACGATGGCGATATTCGAATCCACCGTGATGTGCTCGACGGTCTGGTATGCCAGGTCTTGCGCAAACTCCTTGCGCAGAGCTTCGACCGTGCGTTGAGTGTCCGCCGTGGAAACAATGAAGCAGATGTCGTTTTGCGAGGACGATTGTGAAATCAGCAGGACGTTCGCGCGCACCTCGGCGGTCGTCGAAAACGTACGCCCAACCACGTCGGGCAATCCCACGATTCCGGGGCCGCCGACACTGATCAGCGTTACATCCCGAATTGCCGTCAGCGCCTTTACGCCGCCTCCGATGCTGCGTCCTTCCGGGGTGATCTTTGTGCCCGGGCGCTGCGGCGCGAAACTGTTCCGAATCCATACCGGAATCGCCGCCTGCACCACTGGATTCAGGGTTTTCGGATGCAGCACTTTTGCGCCGAAATAAGCCAACTCCGCCGCTTCGCGGTACGAGATCACCGGAATCGTGCGCGCTTCCGGCACCAGCCGCGGGTCCGCGGTCAGCACGCCATCGACGTCCGTCCAGATGATGACCTCATCCGCATCCATCGCCGCCCCGAGGATCGTTGCGGAATAGTCCGAGCCGCCTCGCCCCAGGGTGGTCAGTTGCCCGTCCTTCGATGCGCCAATAAACCCGGTCACGACCGGCACGAATCCTTTTTCCAAGAGTGGCCGCAGACGCGCCTGTGATTTTTCCCGCGTCAATTTCATCTGCGGCTCCGCACCGCCGTGAAACGCGTCCGTTACGATTAATTCTGTGGCTTCGATGGATTCGCTGGGCACACCCAGTTCTCTTACCGCCGCTGCCACCAATGGTGCAGAGAGCCTTTCGCCAAGACTCGAAATTGCGTCGAGCGTGCGCGGCGTGAGCTCCCGCAGAAGTGCCGTTCCCTCGCAGAGCCGGCGGCCTTCGGCGAGGACGTCCTCCATCTTCTGACGGATCCGCGCGCGTTCCTCCTCGCGTTGGATCAAGCTGGTCAGCGCGGCTTCATGTTGTCCTCGAAGTGCATCCACAACAGCCGCTGCCCCTCCGTTGTTTCCGGCTTGCGCGTTCTTTGCCGCTTCGACCAGGCGGTTCGTTACGCCGCTCATCGCGGAAACTACCGCAACGCAGCCGTTCTCTCTCGCCGCTTGCGCGACAATCTGTGCCGTTCTTGCAATGCAGGACGCATCGCCCACCGACGTCCCGCCAAACTTCATCACCTGTAATCGCGCTTTCATCTCTTTCGGCCCGTCACCTTGAGCAATGAAAATTCCTGTCTGGCGCGCGCTTTCCGGTTCTCCAACTGGTCCAATTTTTCCGCTCCGAGGTATCCTGTGAGCCATCCAATCGCGCACTACACTAGCACGCCGCCAGTAGGATTCTCATGCGCCGCTTTTCCGGGATTTGACTCACGCTCTTTCCTCGCCAGAGCCGCTGGGGCTCCGCCCTGGTCGAGACGGGATGATTAGAGTGGATTCGCTCGAAGTGCGATCCTCCCTCTATTTTGACAGCGGTTCAGCCTCCTTGCCTCCTCGCAAGGACAGTGACATTTGCGCAACACAGTACTGCATGCCCATTGCCTGGAGTGGTTCCACCGTGGACGATGGGATTACCCGGAGGCCAAGGTCATTTTTTGCACTTCACCACCGGCCCCGAGGAGTCTGGAGATGCCGGCCGCGACCGCTTCGGGGTCGCCGACAAGAACGTTATGGGAACGCTGAACCGCAAGGAATTGGATCATCTCGAACGCCGCGAGCTGCAGCTCACCATCCTCGCAGCGGTTATTGTGCTCGTGCTTGCAGGCGGTCTGGCGGCGTTCATGTATCCGCTGGTCTTCCTCCACCCCGTAGGCAACAAATTGACGCTGCGCGTCGCCTTTTTCGGTTTCTGCGCGCTGACCGTGCTCTTTGTCGGCTACCTGTTGGATCGTCAGCGCACGGTGCGGCAACTCAAGCAGGGCCTATTGGAAGAACTAGAGCGAAACGTCAACTTGCAGCATCAGGCCAGCGTCGACCTCCTGCATTCCATGCCCAACCTGGATCATTTCTGGGATCGTCTCACCATGGAATATCGCCGCGCGATGACCATGCAGAAGACCCTTTCTCTCCTGCTCGTGAAGGCCAAGCCCGCGGCCGGGTCCGCAAAAAAGGATGAGAGCTCCGAAGCCTGGAGCGATGCCGCGAAAGCGATGTCCCGCAAACTGCGGCCAACGGACTCCATCTACCGCCTTGGGCCCGATCTGTTTGCGCTGGTTCTTCCGGAAACCGATGTTCTCAATGCCAAGCGCGTTGCCGTCCGGCTGCAGGAGGAGCTGCAGGAAGTTCGCACCAAACACGGCCAGGCGTTCGATATTACGGCTCACAACTATCCCGAACACGTGAAAAGCGCGCACGAGCTGGAAGACATCGTGAAATCCGTGCTCCCGGAGCAGGAAGAATGGGACGCTCCCGTTCCCACGGCCGCGAAGTAAATTGCTTCGTCCGTGTCGCAATAAGCAGTGGACTCTTTTTCCGGTTTTTTGGCTGGAATGCTTAAGAGAGAGCTTGCTTCAAATCTTCGATCAAATCTTCTTTATCTTCTAACCCCATCGAAACGCGCACCGTTCCCGGACTGACGCCCGCGCGCCGCAATTCTTCATCGGTCATATTGTAGTGCGAACTATAAGCCGGAAGAATGACCAGCGACTCCACGCCGCCGAGGCTCGCAGCCAGGAGAAAGAGGCGCACGCGATCGCAGAAGCGCCGCGCAGCGGGCAGCCCGCCCTTTACATCGAACGCGAGCATCGAACCGAATCCGCGCATCTGGTTTTTTGCCAGCAGGTGATCCGGATGCGACATCAAACCGGGATAATGCACGCGTTCCACTTTCGAATGGCCCTCCAGGTATTTGGCGACGGCCATAGCGTTTTCGCACTGGCGCTCGATTCGAACGCCGAGAGTCTTGATGCCGCGGATGAGGAGATACGCTGCGCCGGGATCCATCGAGCCGCCGAGATAGATGATCATTTGCCGGACTCGATCCATCCAATTCGAATTGCCGACGGCGACACCGGCGATGATGTCGGAGTGCCCGGCAAGAGCTTTGGTGGCGCTGTGGACGACCATGTCGTAGCCGAGAGCGATCGGATTTTGCAGAACCGGCGTGGCGAAAGTGTTGTCGATGATGGAAATGAGTTTATGTTTTTTTGCGAAGGTCACGGCTTTGTGGATGTCCACAAGCCGGAGCGTGGGATTGGTGGGCGTTTCGATGTAAAGAACTTTCGAATGGGGCGTGACGAGATTTTCCAGTTCCGCGAGATCGGTGCTGACGTGGCGGACGGTGATGCCCATGTTTGGGAAAACGTCGCGCATCAGGCGGTAGGTGCCGCCATAGAGCTGCGCGGTGGAAATTAATTCGTCGCCGGATTTCAACGCCGCCAGGAGCGCGGAGGAAATGGCGGCCATGCCGGAAGAAGTAACGACCGCGGCTTCGGCCCCTTCGAGCGCGGCGATTTTCTTTTCGGCGACGGAAAGCGTGGGGTTGCCGTAACGCGTATAGATGTAGGCCTTGTTCTTGCCCTCGGCCCAAAGCTTCATTTCCTCGGTCGAGGAAAAGGTGAAGGTGGACGAACGGATAATCTCCGTCACGATCGGTCCGTTGACGCCGCGGCGGTTGGGCTCGCCGGCATGAATGGCCCTTGTTTGGGGTCCGAGCTTGCGCTGGGAGTTGTTCTTCATAATAGCGTCCATATTGGCGGCCGTGGCGCTGCGGGCAAGCACCAAATTGGCGTTGCAAAACCCCGGGTTCGTTCCCGAAAGCAGTATTGAATTGCTGCTGTCAAGATCAACGTCATGCGTTAGATTACCCTGGATGCGTCAGTTTTGTTGTTTTTCCCAGCCGCGGACGGGCTAAGCGGGACGAAGCGCGTCTGAAGCGAAGCTCGGCCGTCGCGGATCCTGAAGATAAGAGGGAACTCAGGGGAACGCATGGATTTCTCGTCANNNAGCAGCGCGAAACATGGAGCCAGCACTTCCGCTATGTGCTTCCGCTGGTCGCCGCTTCTTACCTTTTGGCTCGGCCGGAGGCGCGCTACGGGTGGTTGGGTGCACACGTTGTTCCCGCGAGCCCGGCCGTGGAATGGATCGGCGTTCTGCTGACCGCCGCAGGCGTGGCTGTCGCGTTGTGGGCCCGCTGGCATCTTGGCGCCAATTGGAGCGGAGTGGTCACGCTGAAAGAGGGGCACGAGCTGATTCGCACCGGGCCGTACCGCACCATCCGCCACCCGATTTACACGGGAATTTTGCTCGCGCTCTTTGGGACCGCGGTCGCCATGGGGGAAATGCGCGGATTGCTCGCCGTGGCCATTGCGTGGCTGTCGTTTTACTGGAAGGCGCGCCGCGAAGAGTCCTTTCTCACACAAGAGTTCGGCGAAAAGTTTGAAGCGCATGCGAAGCAGACCGGGATGTTCTTGCCGAAGATCGTTAGCGGCTGACAGCTAAAAGTTGAAAGGGAAGAGAGAGACGCAGGAAGAATATCCCACCCTTCGACCTTCATTGAAGGGTGGGGCGCCTGATTGAGTGCCAAGCACTTAGGGCGATCCACCCGGAACGCAGCCGTTACGTGACACCGACTCCGGTTCCGAGGGTTTCTTCCGGCACAGGGCTGACGGGCCGGCCGCGCCAAGTCGAGAAACCCTCCCTGACGAGGCTGGAAATGGTATGGCGATTTTGATAAATCAATTTCAGCCACGACAAGGGACCCATTTGGGGGAAATAGATTCCCCGGAAACACATTCGGGCGATGAAAATATTTATGCGATAGCCCAAAGGCTTGTCCTTGAGGGAATCGACAGCATGAGCGATGGCTTCCGGGCTGTACGCATGAGCCCACCCGGCTCGCACTTCGGCATGAGCTTCCTCAATGGTCATTTTCAGCGGCGTGTGAGCCATCGCGAACGGTATGAACTCCTGCCAGTGCTTCGGGCGCGTCAATCGGCCCGCGGCCTCCAGCCTCTTGTAAAGCGGCGTCGCAGGTAAAGGCGTGAGTAAGCCAAAGATGGGCAGTCCAGCAGGCCAGGTACGAACCTGCTGAAGCGTCCGCTCCGCGACACCTACGGTGTCGTTGTCCATGCCAAAAATGAAGGAGGTGATGGCATAAACGTTGCGTCGGG
>QHYF01000121.1:7004-9881 GCA_003224075.1 Acidobacteriota bacterium | reverse complement strand
ACGCACCAAATCAAAGTAATGAGCGGAAGCGGCCATAGCGCAGGGAGTCTACTCCTCGCGCGCCGCCCGGCTCTCCCCCCAGCCGGGCGGCGATCTCCTTCCGCCTCTTCGGGCTCACACACTTCAATTCCACTAGGGGGATACGATGTGAGTAGGCTCTTCCAGACTTGGCTGTGGCTTGACACTGCCGCTCCTTGGGTGTAGCGTCCGCCTCATCATCCCCCGCAATGTCTGCAACTAAGGAGGCAGCTATGCTCAAAAGAGCCATCTGGGCTTTGGGAGTCGCCGTATGTCTGGCGGCCCCCGTGGCCGTCCACGCACAGGGAGAATATCTCGACGTATACACCGTTAAGGTGAAACCGGAAAAAATCGCTGACTTTCAAGCGCTTACAAAAAAGTGGGTCGACGCGAATCGCCGTTTCAACGGCGACCATTGGCTCACCACGGAAACCTTGTATGGTGAAGGCGACGTTTATGCATTCGTGAGTCCGCGTCAGGATTACGCGGAAATCGACAAAGTCAACAATGCCGTCATGCAGGCCGCCAACAAGGCCTTTGGCAAGGAAGCCGCTGAAAAAATGATGCGCGACTTCGAAAACTGTCTGGTATGGTCCCGCTCGGAATTGCGCCACCGCCGCGCCGACCTCAGCCGCAAGCCGCCCACGGACATGGACTCGTATGCGAAACTCATCGGCGAATCCCGCGTGGTTCGCACGACTGCCGTGCATGTGCGCCCCGGCCGCGCCTCCGACTTCGAAGCGTTCATGAAAGAAGCCAAAGAGGCGGGTGAGAAAGCCGCGAACGCGCAGCCTCTGCTCGTTTCCCAGGCGGTCGAGGGAACGAAGGGCACAACCTTCTACATTACCTCGCTGCGCAGCTCCCTGGGCGGTTTCGACAAGAACCCCACGCTCCGCGAGATTCTCGGTGAGGAAGGCTACAAGAAGTTTCTCCAGGTGAACGCGGACTCTGTAGAAAGCTCTGAGTCGGCGCTCAATCGCTTCTCGCCAGAACTCAGCAATCCGGCGGAAGAAATCGTTAAAGTCGCAGCCGATTTCTGGCGCCCAAAGGCGGTCATGGCTGCCGCCTCGAAGCCCAAAGCTGCAACCGCCAAGACGTCCGAGTTGAAACCAGCGGCGGAAAAACCGAAGCAGTAACCCGCAGCTTGACAACCTAACCTTCGCACCCGCTGGCGCAGCTCCGCGAGCGTCAGGTGAGTATTTGCATCCACGTGATCCGCGCGCCGGCTCCGCCCCCCGCCATGCCGCGAAGCGGCGTGAAAATTCTCTCTTCCATCGCACAATTTTTAGATGATGAATCTCTGTTTTCTCTGCTCCGTGTGGATGTTCCACGGACCCGCTCTCAGAGCCTCAAAGCTGAGCACTCGCGTCCCCTCCTGCGTATTGACGCGAGATTCGCTTGCGCCTAAGATGCGCGGCAGAATCTGGGCAAGGAGGTGCTCTATGACGCTCAGAGGGAAAACTGCATTGGTGACCGGCGGCTCGCGCGGTATTGGCCGCGGAATCGCCTTGAAGCTGGCGGAAAGCGGCGCGAAGGTTGCAGTCCACTACTATCAGAAAGAGGACCAGGCCAAAGCGACGCTGGATAAACTGCGCGCTTGCGGCTCGGACGGCTTTGTCGTGCAGGCGGACGTTTGCAAGCCGGAAGAAATTCGCCGCATGTTCGGGCGCGTCAAATCGGAGTTCGGATCTCTGGACATCTTCGTGAACAATGCCAGGCCGGAGGTTCCCACCTTTTACGATGGACCTATGACCATCGGGCTGGATATGTTCGATTTCGCCATGGCTTCGCAAGCCAAGGCGTTCCTCGTCGGCGTGCGCGAGGCGGTTCCGATCATGCGCGACGGAGGGCGCATCATCGCCATGACTTATGCGCCCGGCGGCCGCTTTGGCAGTTGGCAGCCGTGGGTGGCGATGGGCGCGGCGAAGGCCGCGCTGGAGGTGTTGTGCAGGTATTTCGCTGTCGCGTTGGCTCCACGGCAAATCACGGTCAACGCCGTCAGTCCGGGTTGGACCGACGACAGCGTGTTGAATACTTTGCCGGAAGCAGTACAAGACATGATCCGGAACTGGCACCAGGAGGGATGGACACCCATGCGCAGGCTTGGCATGCCCGCCGACCTCGGAAATGCCGTCGCGCTGCTTTGTTCCGCGGAGGCCAGTTGGATCACCGGGCAAGTCTTGGACGTGGACGGTGGCGCCTCGCTCATGGATGCGCATCTACCGCTGGCAATCCAGCAAATCCCCGCAAAACAGGCCCACGTCGCCTGACTTGGCCTGAAAATCTGCGCTTGCACGGTTCTTGTCATAAGTGTCTGTGACACCTCCACGCGATGTCCGCTTTTAGTATCCTGAGTGTTCTTCTGGGCAGAATCGTCGGAGCTAACGCATGCCGGAGTTGCCGGACATCGTTGTCTATATCGAGGCGCTCGAGCAGCTCATTCTCGGCCAAACGCTCGAAGGCGTGCGCATCGTGAGCCCTTTTCTGCTCCGCACCGTGACTCCGCCCGTCAGCAGCGCGGCAGGGAAGAAGGTCCAGCGTTTGCGCAGGCTCGGAAAGCGCATTTGCATCGGCCTCGAAGACGGCCTCTGGCTCGTCCTGCACCTGATGATCGCCGGCCGGCTGCACTGGCGCGCCCGCGGCGCCAAAATCTCGCCGCCTCGCGGCCTTGCCGCATTTGACTTTCCCGCCGGAACTCTTCTCTGGACCGAAGTCGGCTCGCAAAAGCGCGCTTCGCTCCACGTCGTCGCCGGAGAAGACGGCCTTCGCGCTCTCGATCCCGGCGGCATCGAGGTGCTCGGCTCTGATACGTCGCGCTTTGCCGCGGTTCTTCTTTCCGCGAACCACACTCTGAAGCGT
>QHYF01000121.1:0-6975 GCA_003224075.1 Acidobacteriota bacterium | reverse complement strand
TCCGACGAAATTTTGTTCGAAGCCCGGCTTTCGCCCCTCGCCCTCACTCAGAAGCTCACCGTCCCGGAGATCAAGCGCCTCTTCGAAGCCGCCCGTTCCACGCTCACTCGCTGGACCGAGCGCCTCCGCGCGGAAGCAGGCGATAAATTCCCCGAAAACGTGACCGCCTTTCGCGAAGGCATGGCCGTTCACAGCCGCTACAAGCAGCCGTGTCCGCGTTGCAACTCCAAAATCCAGCGCATTCGTTACGCCTCCAACGAAACCAACTATTGCCCCGCCTGCCAGACCGGCGGAAAGCTCCTCGCCGATCGCGCCCTCTCCCGCCTTCTCCGCGAGGATTGGCCCCGCACCCTCGAAGAGCTCGAACTCCTCACTACAAAACACACATGAGCCGCTTGCCCCGACGCGGTCGGGGAGCGCGTCGAGCCCCACCCCCTGTTTTTGTAAGTGCGGATTCTACAGGGGTTACAGGAGAATTTCTTGTAAGTGCGGATTCTACAGGGGTTACAGGAGAATTTCTTGTAAGTGCGGATTCTAAAGGAGTTATAAGTCCTTTGTTTCCCGCAGATGCGAGGGGTGCTTGTAAGTGCGGATTATAAAGGAGTTGCGGGAGGGGGGTCATGGAAGTGCGGATTGTAAAGGACTTAGGGGTGGTTGAGGAAGCAAAGGAGGTAAAGGACGTAAAGGAAGAAGCACGAGCAACACCCGGACCCGGTCCCCGAGATGCTCGGGGCCCCAACGAAGTCGGGGCAGGCAGGCGGGGTAGACGTCGTGCGCATCGGAAGGTTGAAGAATAGGAGGTTGACAGTTCACATCTGAAAGTTAAAAGGGAGGGAGGAGAGACACGAAGGTGGGAAGGCAGGGTGGAATGACCGGGTTGGTGGCTTAAAGTCAAATAACATATTACCACATGATTACGACCCCTGTCAAGGAGAAGTTGGGAATTTTGGAAGTGATTGAGGGGGAAGAAGATAGCCTCGGAAGGCGTGCCGAATGGATTCTGGGAAAAGCGACTGCAATACGAGGAATTTTCCACTCTTCGTCCCGCGAAACTCTCCGGGACACACAAGCCGTGCTTCGCGAAGGTGCGCAAAGGGTGGAGCTGCTGTTCGCTAGCTTCTCTTTACGATTCGTAACCGGGCCGCACCTTCCTTAGAGTTTCTCGGAGTGCCGCTTCCGTACCCTCGTCGGACACCTCCATCCTTCTTGTGAGCGGTAGGCCTTCTTCCTAGGGCGCACCTCCAGCCTTTGTCTTCATTGCGTTTTGACAGGTCTCCCGTGGGCAGCGGAAGTTTTCCACGCCTGTGTTCGGGTCGAAGGACTCCAGGAGCATCACATCCTTATGTTCATGGCAGATCACCTGTGTGGGATTCCTGCCTATGCGAAGTGCCGAAGAGCCCGTCGCCTGGCAGTGCTCATCATTTGATTCCACGATAAAGTAGCCACAAATAGGTGAGTAATGCTGCGGGCATTTATGTATCGGGCATTCATACCAATCTCGTGCGTCCAGGTAGTGGGCAGGACGATGGACTCCAGCCGGGCTGGACTTATGACCATGCGCTCGTAATGCGCTGGGCAGAGTGGCCAGAGGTGGTCGGATTCTTGACCGGACATAGCTGGAATCATAACCGCCGACTTGAGGTTCGCGGGTATTCTACCACTGCGTCTTCTCCGTCCGGCCTAATACTTCGGCGACGTGACTTGAAATCGGTTTGGCCGGCATTGGGTTTGAGGCGAAGGCGGCAAGATTTTCGGCGTAAAGGTCGGGTAGCTGGCGGAGAAAATTAACAGCGACCTCAGGCGCTTCTGTATCTAGTCGGACACCTTCGCCGCCTGCTTATCAATTCTCTTGAAATAGGATTCCAGGTTTTGGCCGGCTCGGACGCGGGCCTCGCCTTCTGGCGCCTCATGGGCGGAGAATGCCATGATGCTTACATCTTCATCATCCTTAAGGGAACGGCCCAATTCTGCCTCGACCGCAGCGCGTGTCTGCGGTTTCAGCTCCCGCGCCTTGTTGATCAATACATTGGACATTTCGCGCCTTTCGATGAACCCTTCAAATGTCATTCTACCATGCTGCCCATACTCGCGGGCCGACCTTCGATCCCCCCTACTCTTTTGTTTTGATATTCTTCCGAACCCTTTTGCACTCGCCAAGGACTTAACTCTTTTATTTTCAAACAATTCCACAGTCTTTGACAAAAATACCGGGAGGTGGTGTGCGGGTATGGGGCATGACTGCAGTGGCGAGCCGCGAAACCCGGTTATCCATCGGTCCCATTGCGGTGGTCCACTCTTGGTGCCACAATTGGCCATAGCCAGGCACAAGCGTTGGCTATACGGGAAACAACTCCGCTCCTCCCGGTGTCTAAGATTAGGGAGCGGACGTTTTCTGGCGACCGCAAAGCGGACGTGGTTTCTGGCGACCGCAAAGCGGACGTGGTTTCTGGCGACCGCAAAGCGGACGTGGTTTCTGGCGACCGCAAAGCGGACGTGGTTTCTGGCGACCGCAAAGCGGATATGGTTTCTCGTGACCGCGAAGCGGTCAACGGGAACTGTGCGAGGCTGTTCCCCCGTCGCAAGTCGTGCCTGGGTCCATCGTTCTAAAGTAAGGGCGTTCTAAGGTGGACGGAAACGCAGGGTGGCCCGAATCAGCATCTAAGCAGTGATGCTGACAAAAATCGGGTCGGAAAGGCCGGCAGTGTCCGATTGGGCTAGCGCCCTTTCTTGGGGCCGCGACGAAGCCGAACTCGTTCACGAGCTGCAAGCAGGCTCGGAGACGGCCTTCGACTGGCTCGTCACGCATTATCACGGGCCGGTCTATAACCTGATCCTCGGCATGCTCGGCGACACTTCCGACGCAGCGGACGGCGCTCAGGAAGTTTTCTTGAAGGCTTTTCGCGGCATACGGAATTTCCGCCGGGGAAGCTCGTTGAAGACGTGGCTCTATCGCATCGCCATTCGCGAAGCGCTGAATCACAAGCGCTGGTTCAAGCGGCATTTGCAGAAGAATGTTTCGATCGATGCCGAGCCTCAAGAGGGGCGGGCTCATATTGAGGTCCAGGATCTCGGCGCGACGCCTTTCGAGCAGCTTGCCGCCCTGGAAATTCAAGCCGCTGTGCAAGGGGCTTTGCAGCACGTTCCGGATGTATTTCGCACCGCGGTGATTTTGCGCGACCTCGAAGGGCTTAGTTATGAGGAAGTCGCGGAAGTTCTGGACTGCAGCGTGGGCACGGTGAAATCGCGGATTCTCCGCGGGCGCCGGGCGCTGAAGGAAATTCTCGAGCCGCTCCTCAACGGGCGGCATCTTCAGAGCGGCCACGCGTCCACGGCTTCGCACGGTTCCGTCGCCGAGCCGCAGCCGTCGCCGTTCGGTGATGCCTTTTCGGCGGCGCGCCGGGTCATCGTTTCGCCGCAGAGTAAGTCCCCGCGGGCCAGTTCCGCGGGCGAGGGTCTCCCATGAAGTGCACAACGGTACGAAAAAATTTGGCGGGATATCTCGATGATGCTCTGACGGGCGCGGCTCGCGTCAAAGAACGCATCGCGGTTCGCGAACATCTGGAAAGTTGCAACGGCTGCCGCGCGGAGCTCGAGAAATTCCGCAAGCTGGCGGTGTTGCTCTCGCGTGTGCCGAAGAATGTTCCGCCCGCGGATCTTGCCATTCGCATCAAGGTCGCCGCCGCTCAGGCGCAGCAGTCGCAGGATTGGCCAAGCCGCGTGCGCCGCATGAAGGATCGCGCGGAAATTCTGCTCGACAATGTTTTCCGCCCACTGACCGTTCCGGCCACCGGCGGTTTCTTTTCCGCTATTCTCGTTTTCGTGCTGGTCTTCCAGATGATCGTGCCGGGAATCACCGTGCGCGCCGTGCAGAACGATGTGCCCATCAACCTGATGCGCCCGGCCGAGCTCGTTTCTATCTCCGACTATCCGCAATCCTGGGCCCCGGAACAGCACGACCTCGAACTTTCGCTGCCCCATGGCCTGCTGCTTGACGTCACCGTGGACGCCCAGGGCCACATGACCGACTACCAGATTATCTCCGGCCCGAGCAGTCCGGAACTCCGGCGCCAGCTGGATCAGATGCTGCTCTTCTCGCGCTTCAGCCCGATGCTCAGCTTCGGGCGTCCCACTGCCGGGGGCCATGTGGTTCTCAGCTTCAGCGCCGTCCGCGTCCGCGGCTAATCGCTCGTGGCATGAGAAATTTCACGTTTCTCGCTGCCGCCATAAACAATGTGAAAATTTTTCTGGCCGCGTTTTTTTTGTTTTTTGCTTCAAGCTCCAGCGCTCAGTTGCAGAGGAACGATTCGGAGCGGCAGCTTTTCCAAGCCCTGAACCGCGAGCGCACGGCGCAAGGCCTTCCCGAACTTCAGTGGGATAACGCGCTCTTCAAAGCCGCCCGCCAGCACGCGCTGCGCATGGTCAATCTGAATATGCTCGAACACCAACTCCCCAGCGAACCGAAGCTGGAGGAGCGCTTGGCCGAAGCTGGCGCGCGGTTCGGCGCCATCGCGGAGAACATTGCCATCGGTTCGAATCCCCAAACCATTCATGCCGGTTGGATGGATTCTCCCGGCCACCGAAAGAACATCCTGGACCCGCGGCTCACTTCCGTGGGCATCGCAGCGGTGCGAGGGACGGGAGGCCTGTTCGCCGTCCAGGACTTTTCGCAAGCGGTCGCGATTTTGAGTTTGGAGCAGCAGGAACAGAAAGTGGCCTCGTTGCTCGGCCGGATGGGAGTACGGGCGGCCGGGGCGAGCGCGGATGCTCGGAAAACCTGCGAAAAAGAAGCAGGGCTTGCGGGCACGGGGGCCAGGTCCATGATCCGGTTCGAAACGCCCGACCTGGGCAAATTTTCGGAAGAAGTTGAGCGGAAGATTCGAAACCGGGCGAGCAACAAAGCAGCGGTGGGAGCGTGCCGCGCCGGCGGAGCCGCCGGTTTCGCGCGATATCGCATTGCGGTTCTTTTTTTCTGAAGCCCGAATGGAATTTGGCGGCGTTGCCGGGGTGCCTGAAAGAAATTGTTGCATCCAGGCAGGAGGCGAAATACACTCTGCGCATGGTTTTTAGCGCCTACTCGTATTGGTTTCGATTTTGGGTTCCACCCAACTAGGTGGCGAGGGGCGATTCTGTAAGCAAAGCAAGGAAAAGAGAGATTCGGCCCACTCGCAGCGAGTGGGCTTTTTTATTTTGGAGAAGTTTTTCTAGAGGGGCAAAAGGAAACTGAAACTGAAAGGGTCAAACCATGATTATTTCGATGAAGCTGCACGCGACGCGGGAAGAGATTGACGACGTTCGAAAGCAAGTGGAGCATTTCGGGTACAAGGTGCACTCCATCGAAGGGGAGGAGCGCGTGGTGATCGGCGTGGTAGGGGTGGGCGATGTGACGGCGTGCATGGAATCGGTAGAGGCGCTGCCGCAGGTGGAGAAAGTCGTTCGAATCTCCGCGCCGTACAAATTTGTGAGCAGGGAATTCCGAAAAGAGAAAACGCGGATTCGCGTGAACGGGACGGAGATTGGCGGGGACGAGTTTGTGGTGATGGCCGGGCCGTGCTCGGTGGAGTCGGAAAAGCAGATCATGCAGGCGGCGGAGGGAGTTGCGAAAGCGGGCGCGAAAATGCTGCGCGGCGGCGCGTTCAAGCCGCGCACTTCGCCGTACGATTTTCAGGGCATGGAAGAAGAAGGATTGAAGCTGCTGCAGAAGGCGAAGAAGGCGACGGGGCTGGCGATCATCACGGAAGTGATGAGCGACCGCGACGTTGATTTGGTGGCGAAATACGCGGATGTGATGCAAGTGGGCGCGCGAAACATGCAGAACTTCATGCTGCTGAAGGCGCTGGGAAAATGCGGACGGCCGGTGCTGCTGAAGCGCGGGCTGAGCAGCACGGTGAAAGAGCTGCTGATGTCCGCGGAATACATCACGGCGCACGGGAATTCCGAAGTATTGCTTTGCGAGCGGGGAATTCGAACGTTCGAAACGGTGACGCGCAACACCTGCGACATCACGGCGATTCCGGCACTGAATGAATTGACGCACCTGCCGGTGATTTTGGATCCGAGCCACGCGACCGGGAGGCGCAGCCTGGTGCCGGCCCTGTCGCGCGCAGGCGTGGCGATTGGCGCCGATGGCTTGATCGTGGAAGTGCATCCCGCGCCGGAAAAAGCCATCAGCGACGGCGCGCAGTCCCTGGACCTCGCGCAATTCCAGAAAATGATGAAGGATTTGGAGCCGTACGTTCGGCTCTGGAACGAATCGAGAAAGACACAAGCCTTAGCTGCAGCAGCGGGTCTTTGAGAAACTAGGAACACGGACAGCCATCGCTACTTGCGGCGCTGTAATTTATAAGTTACAAAGGACCGGAACCTCATGAAACGTAAGACCAGTGTCTCCCATGACGAGGCCATCATTCGGCGGCTCCGGAAGGACCCGGGCTTTGCCGCCGAGTATCTTAGAGCGGCGTTGAAAGACGAGGATGAACCCCGGGTTCTTTTGCTTGCATTGCGCCATCTCGCGCGGGCGCGGGGAATCGCCAAAGTCGCCAAAGCTGCAGGCATCGAGCGGGAGAGTCTTTACAGGGCCTTGTCGGTTCGCGGCAATCCGCGGCTGTCCACACTGGTCGCGGTCACCAAAGCCATCGGTTTGCGGCTGACCGTCGAAGCGGGCTGAAGCCAGAAAGCAGGGAAGTGCACTTTTTGCTACGCTGAGGCGTTAGGAGAGTCACCGATGAAGGACACGGAACTGGAAAAGCTCTTGCAACGGGAGAAGACGTACAAAGCAGACTTCGGACGGGCAAAACGGCGCGGGAAGACCGCCCAAGCAGGTATTGCACAGGCTAACCTTGATGCTGTTCGCGAAAAAATCAGGGACCTTCGGGAAAAGAGCAAATAGTGGTGGAACGAGATTTACTTTGATGGTCTCGCGAAACAGGCAAAACACCCGCTAACGTCACGCCGGGGAACGACCCCAGCATTCCACCT
>QHYF01000133.1 GCA_003224075.1 Acidobacteriota bacterium | reverse complement strand
GCGCTGGCCTGCATGCATTGTCTCGTTCATCATGGCTGTTCTATGGGTTCTTACCGCTTCAAGACAATGAGATTCAATCGCTTCGTTCCCGCGGTCGTGCTTCTTCTGCCGGCTGTTGCTCTCAATTCCGTTCTGAACGCGGGCGAGAAGACGCTTTGGAAACCAGTCGCATTTGCGATCGTGAAGTTCAACGACGAAGCGCCGAAATCCTGGAACATCTATCACACGGAGAAAAAAGGACTGCTGCTGGTGCACCTGTGGAAGCGCTACTTGCTCGTCGATACCAAGGAGCAAGAGGTTTACGAAATCGATCCGCAAACGGTGAAGCCCTCCGGCGACGGCGTGGAATGGTCGCCCGCCGACAAACCGGAGCAGCCGCTCGAAACTCCCGATTGGAAAACGCGCGATGTCGGCACAATGCAACTCGTCCGTTTTCGCCTCGGCAAGGAGGGCCACGTCCTCGAATTGCAACTCCCGCTCCTGGCCAACGGCAAGCCGGCGTATTGACCCGAGGCAGAAACTAGTGCCGGTAAATGCCGTAATACCACGGAATGCCGAGCGCGCCGGGCTCAACCGCGACAACGACCGAGTCGCCCGAGTGAAAGCGATCGTAATCATCGGCGTTGACGGCCAACCGCTCGTATCTCTGACCTTCCCGCCAGGAGTGGACGAACAAGCGGCGGGTGCCGCGTACGATTCCCGGCATGTTGTAGCGGCTGTCCACGGTGGTGGTGTAGTAGACCATCTTCTTTTGGGAGTCCAGTTCTCCATTCAAGAACAGAGTTGCGGCGAGAATCCACGGCAGCGGAATGAATCCGACGTAAATCCGTTTGAGCACTTCAAGTTCCTGGCGATTCCGAGCGCGGCGGTCGAGGATGACGGCCAGCGTCAGCGCGAGGAAGAATATCAAGCCGAAGAACACCAAGATCCAGTCGAGCTCGAGCGGCGGATAGATCTGGCTGACGTAGGGAAACGCGAGCGACCCGGCAAGAAACACGGCGGTGCGCTTCAGCAGCCGGTGACGGAACATGACTTCGGCGGCCGCCGAAGTGAGCCCGCAGGAGGGACATTGGTCCGCGGTTCGCTCGGAACCGCAATCAAGGCAGCGAGTCATTCCTTTTCACGCGTACCCGGCCTGGATAGAGTCAACCCTAGTATAAAACGGCATCAAGAGCCGGTGTTGGAGAGCGAAGAAAGAAGATCCTGGTAGAGCTTCTGGCTTTCCGATTCGGAGAGGGCCACGGATACTCCCATTCCCCGTCCGGGCTCGACCCGTTTCACGAAACAGTCGAGCTTTACAGGGCGATCGAGATTCAACCGCGCCGCAAATCCCGCTCCAAGCCACAGAGGATCGACAGCTTCGATAAACATTCCATTGGCGCTGATGTCGCGCGTGCTCCCGCGCAGGACCGCGGAACCCCATTCGATCTCGAGGTTGGCACGGAATGAGTAACGCGGCGCCCAGCGGCGTTCCAGGCGCCGGGACGGATGATCCCCACTGCCCATAGAAATGCTGCAACCCCCTGCCAGGGATTACCTGCCGCGGCGTTCGGGCCAAACCGCCGTTCCCGGGCTCCAAGCATACGCTTTCTTCCACCACAAGACATACGACGCCGCAGAGAAATGTTTTGTTCCCGGTAAAGTAATTCTCGTTGCGGGAGAAGACGCAGAGCGGACGGATGACTTTTTCGAATGGAAATCGGCACGCCTACTCCTGCTTGGACCCGGGAGGCTCTTCGGGCGTAGCACTCCCCTCTGCTGCTTTCTCGCGGCTGCGTGTGCGGCGCTGCACTTCAGCCTGCAGGTATTTGCGCAGGCTTTCGGGGACAATTCCGGGTGAGGCAAGTTCCCGGAGGTCAGATACCGTAAGCTCGGGAAGGAAGCCGAGAACCGTGCCAAGCGGCGAGGCGGGGTGACGCACCAGCGCGAGGCGCACGTTGTAAGTGATGGACCATTTGCGATGCCGCACGATCCCCGGAATCACCGCTGCGGGAAGCTTTTCGCGCGAGAGCGCCCTCAGAACCTGCGCTTCCGTGAGGTACGGATTGTCGAGGACGATCGAGACGACGTGCGCGTGGCCTTCGGCGAGCAAGGCGCCCGCCACGCGTGCCGGGCCGCGGCGCGCCAGCGTAATTTTCTGGCCGAGCGGCAACTGTGGCAGGCGCCCGAGCAATTGATCCTCGGCGTTGAGCTTCAACTCCGCGGATATTCCCGGCGAAAGCGTAATCTTGACGAGATCCATCAGATAAAGATCACGGAGAAGCCTCAGACTGATCAGACGCGGCGTGCGCGGATGAAAAGCGAGCGACCGCTTCACCCGATAGCTCTTTAGCAGCGGCTTGCGCCGCGCAACCTCTTCGAGGATTTCTCCCGGAAGGTCTTTTCTTTCGAGCAGCATGCAAAGTTGCGTCTCGTCGAGCGCCGGATTGTCGAGAAGTGCGAGGAGCACATCGGCCGAAGGATGATGCAAAAGGGCCGCGAGTTCTTCGCCCGTGGCCACGCGCGCGCGTTCCCGAGGATGTTCGATTGAGCCCATACTAGTTTCCGGCAACCTCTGCAGAAGAAACAAGCTTCAAAGCCAGGCGCGCGGCGGTCTCCGCGGGCGCGATGGAAAGGACCTCGATTCGAACGCCGGAGGCGAGTTGTCGCAATCGTTGATCAATTTGAGCGTCGAAAAAAGTGGAGCGTCCCACGGTGCCGCCGGCCTTGGCGAGGATGAATGCGTTGTCGCCGAGGCCGAGGCGCTCGACCAGGGTCGCGGCCAGCGCAGAAAGCTTGTTCGCTGCATCACTTAGAATTGCCCGCGCGGTCATATCGCCTGCGTCCGCAGCGGCGGCCACAACGGGAAATGCCCGGGGGAGAATTTCATCGGGGGCCAGGCGAGTTCGCTCCTGCACCTCAGCCCAATCGGCGTAGCCAAGCTGGCGGAGAATCTGCTTCCCGAACGAGGAATCTTCCCCGGTTCGATCGCGGTCTCGCAGCGCGGCCATGATGGCGCGCCGTCCAATATCGTACGCACCGCCTTCGTCGGCGAGTTGCGGGCCGTACATGCCCGCCCGGGCGACTTGCCCTTTTTCGTCGCGCCCGATGGCTGCTGAGCCTGTTCCTGCGATCAAGACGACTGCCGGGCCGTCCCCCGCTGCGGCAAGCGATAAATCCAGATCCGTGCAGACGTGGATCAACGCACCCGGAAAGGAGGCGGCCAGACGCGATCGCATCGGGCCAGCCAATTCAGGACGGCTGGTGCCCGCGAGGCCGGCACACAGGGCTGCGATCGAGGAGCGCTCGGCGCGCGCCTCGGACAGCGCGTGTTGGGCCGCGTCCTGCAACGCTCTGGAAGAGGCTTCAATTCCCACGCGAAAAGGATTCGAAGGGCCGGAGCGCGAGTGCGCAAGAATCCTGCCGGATTCGTCCATCAGGACACAGTCCGTTTTTGTGCCGCCGCCGTCGAAGCCAAGAACACAGCGCATGCCCCAAGAATACGCGAGAACCTCTTCGCTGTATCACCGGCTACCGCAGCGGTGTATTCTTGCGGGAACTCCCGCGCCGATTCGACCGGCGCCGGACCGGTGAGCGTCTTTCAGGCAGGCGCCATGAAATTTACCATCAACCACGCACGCGCCATCACCGGAAACGACATCTACGTCAGCGTGCAGGCAGACGACGGCAAGTCCATCGCGGCGGTGCGCACAGAACTGGATGCCTTTGAACTCGCCAACGATGCGCTCACCGCGCCGAGCGACTTTTACGAACGCACGTTTTCCGGCGCGGGCAGTGCCGGGCCCCATGCACAGCACTCCCTCATCGTCACCGCCGAACTCACCGACGGAGCGGCCCACACCTCCACCTCCATCTGGTCCGATCCAGCCTGAAAATCTTTCCGCAACTGCACAAAGAAATCTGTCCGGCTGGCAGCCCGCACTGCATATAATCTCCCGTCGATGCGCATCCATCCGCTGGACCTGGCCATTGTCGTTGCTTATCTGCTCGGTGTAACCGCGCTGGGTATGCGTTTCCGCCGCGTCCAGCGAACCGCCGCAACCGGCGACACCACGGCAGTGGGCCGCGAATATTTCCTGGGCGGGCGCACGGCGCCCTGGTGGGCGCTGGCCTTTTCCATCGTCGCCACCGAAACTTCGACCCTCACCATCATCGGGACGCCAGCCATTTCCTACGCTGGGAACCTGACCTTCATTCAATTGGTTTTTGGCTATTTGATTGGGCGCGTCCTGATCGTCTTATTGCTGCTGCCGGGGTATTTTCGCGGCGAGTTTTTTACCGCGTATGCGCTGATCGAAAAACGTTTCGGCGAGAAGATGCGCGCCGTCGCCGCTTCCACCTTTCTCATCACGCGCGCGATTGCGGAAGGCGTCCGCGTTTCGGCGATTGCTCTGGTCGTGAGCGTCGTGCTGGGCACTTCGGAAAAGCTGGCCGTGCTCATCGTCATTGCGCTCACGGTTCTCTACACCTTCGAAGGCGGGATGAAGGCCGTCATTTGGACAGACGTGGCCCAGTTGCTGCTCTATCTGACCGGAAGCGCGGTGACGTTCTTGGTCTTGCTGCACCGAATTCCAGGCGGCTGGAGCGAGGTGACGCAAGTGGCCGCCGCCGCGGGTCACAAACTTCAACTGCTGGATTTTTCTTGGAATCCGGCGGCGAAATACACATTCTGGTCCGGACTGATCGGCGGCGCGTTTCTCACCATGGCCAGCCACGGCACGGACCAAACGATCGTGCAGCGCCTGCTGGCCGCAAAGAGCGAGCGTGACAGCCGGCGCGCCCTGCTGACCAGCGGCGTGATTATTTTGATGCAGTTCACCGTGTTCTTGCTGATTGGCGTGCTCCTCTATGTCTTCGCGCAGCATTCGCCCCTGCTCGCTGCCGGCGAGCGCGCGGATCGCATTCTGCCGCTTTTTCTCGTCCGCGAGATGCCCGCTGGGCTTGCCGGATTGCTGCTGGCTTCCATCGTGGCGGTGGCCATGTCCAACGCGAGCGGCTCGCTGAATTCGCTGGCCGCTTCGAGCGTGCTGGATTTTTCACGCTTGCACGGCCAGAACACGGACGCGCGCCGGTTCCTGCGTCTCTCACGGGGCATGACGCTCGCCTGGGGGCTGGTGCTGATGGGCTTCGGGCTGGTGAAATGGGGCCCGCTGCTCGAAGCCGGGTTGACCGTGGCATCGCTTCCCTTTGGGAGTTTACTTGGACTGTTTCTGCTGGGGACACTTGATCGGCGCGCTAACGCGCGTGGCGCGCTGGTGGGCATGTTTGCGGGATTGGTGGCGATTTTGTGCGTATTTGGATTCACCAAAGTGGCCTTTACGTGGTATGTCCTAATTGGGGCGAGCGTGACGTTTGCGACGGGGTGGGCTGTGAGCCGAGTGAGAAGAGGAGATGAAAGGGTGCCGGCGTAAAGCCGCCGCTTTAGGAGCGCGATGAGCGAAAAACGGCTCGAGCTGGTGCGCGGGCTGGGACCCGCCGCTGCGATGGCCATGGTTGTCGGCCACATTATCGGCACCGGGGTGTTCCTTGTGCCCAGCGCTATGGCGCGCGCGACAGGCTCCGCAGGGCTCGTGTTTCTGGTTTGGATCGTGGGCGGAGCGCTCTCGCTCTTCGGCGCATTGACGATCGCCGAACTCGGCGCGGCGATGCCAGAGGCAGGCGGAGCGTACGTTTATCTGAAGCGGGGTTTCGGGCCGATGTGGGGATTTCTGTTCGGCTGGATGAACAACCTGGTGGGCAAGCCGGCGTCCATCTCCACGATCGCCGCGGGCTTCCTGATCTTCGCGGGATTCTTTGTGCCGGGCGTGCGAACCCCCATCTTCACGCTGCACCTGAACGTCCCGTTCACCGCGCACAGCTCGGAATTCGTGTTCACGTGGGCGCAGCCGCTCGCGGCAGCCGCGATCGCCCTGGTGAGCTTTATCAACTACCTCGGCGTGCGCCTGGCAGGCCGGCTGCAAGTTGCTCTGACCTGCGTCAAAATCGGCGCGATCCTTGCTGTCGTGGTCCTGGGCTTTCTGTTTGCGGGAAAACGGGCGCCGAGCGCGCAGCCGTTCTTGCCACCATCGTTAAACCTGGGCATGCTCGCTGGATTTCTCACGGCCATGGTCGGGGCGCTGTGGGCCTATGACGGCTGGATCGATCTGACGTTCGCGGGGTCGGAGATCGTTGAGCCGCAAAAGAACATTCCGCGAGCGCTCGTCGGCGGCACGATCACTGTCGGCGTGATTTATCTGCTGGCGAACGCCGTTTATTTCCGTGTTCTTCCGTTCGAAGCCGTGGCCTCGGCGCCAAACGTGGCTTCGGAAACGGTGCGCGCGTTTGCCGGAACGCGAGCGGCGGCATGGATCACGGCCGCGATGGTCGTATCCGCATTCACCACGCTCAATTCGTCGATTCTGACGGGGGCGAGGGTGCCGTACGCCATGGCGCGCGATGGGCTGTTCTTCCGGGTGGCCGACGGCGTCCACCCGCGTTTCCGCACCCCTTCCGGCTCCATTGTTTTTCAAGCTGTCCTGGCCTGCATCATGGTGTTGACCGGCCAATTCGAGGATCTCTTCTCGCTCTTCATCTTTGTGCAGTGGATTTTCTATGCCCTCGCGGTGGCCTCCGTGTACGGCTCTCGCCGGAAGGAGCCCGATCTGGCCCGGCCGTACCGTACGTGGGGATATCCGGTGGTGCCGGCCATCTTCGTCATCGGCGCGGGTGCGCTGACGGTGAATCTGTGGCTGGCGAGGCCGGGGCGCTCCTCGATTGGGTTGTTGCTAATTTTGGCGGGGCTGCCATTTTACAGGAGATGGCAAGGGAAGAATGCAAAATATGACGGAACTGAATCTAGGGCTTAACGCCGTTCCGACGAACGAAGCGACCGAGCCTCCAAAGAAGGCACCGACCCGAATAAAGAGAGTGACGATTATGTCAGAAGACCCTGGCGAGGACTGGCCATGGCGCTGTCGCTTTCTGCAATGATCTTCATACCGGCGGAGTTACACCTATTGCGTGTGTTTGTGGGGCTTGTTAGCTCTCTTCTCATAATCATCCTCTGGCGACTGTGGATTGCCGGTGACGCCTGCTACCTGGCTTGGAAGGGGACGGCCACTGTTCCGCTTACGCGAAGTTCCAGAATCAAATCTGTGCTGGCAGGCGTGGCGATTCTTTTGATAGGTGTTTATCCGACCCCCGATTTTTTGTTGAAACGATGGTCTTACTTCAAGGCCTTCAAAATTCCATCGCAATCGATGTGCCCGACTATCTGCGAGGGAGAAAGGATCGTCGCGGACATGGATGCATTCCTTAAGAATGCACCGCAGCGGGGGGACATAATCCTACTTGATTTTCACTCGGCGCATGGACCTCTCTACATCAAACGGATCGTTGGGATAGCCGGAGATATCGTTTCGGAGAGAAACGGCACAATCCTGGTCAATGGAAAGCCCTTCGCGGAGCGCAACCTGCCACAGGTTTGCGGAAAGCCGAAAGACGAATCTTTGCCACCGGGAGAATTGCCACGATTTGACCCCGTGAGTGTGCCGGTCTCATCTTTCTTTGTTATCGGGGACAATTTGCCAAACAGCTATGACAGCAGGTTTGCGGGATTCGGACTTGTAACTTCCGACCAAATAAAAGGACGACCGGTCTACATCTACTGGTCGGCAGGCACATCGCGAATTGGCTGCGCTACTCAATAGCGACAATTGCCAAAATGCATTTCGGTCAGGCGGAAGCGGCGCGGGCGGTGCGTGTGTCCGTCGTGGTTGGCGGGGTGGCGGATTCTCCTTCGCCGCTGACTTTCAACATCTTGGCTCGACGGCCCCGGCCGCTCCTCCATTGGGTTGCTGTTGATTCTCGTGGACCTGCCATTCTATCGCCGTTGGAACCGGCGAACTCAGCTTCCGGCAATGCGCCGGGAAGTTAGCCGCGTAAGAAACAGCTGCATGGTCAGGCCGCCGGCCAGAAGAGCGACTCCCGGAGCTAACACCCAGCCAAGCAGAGCCATGAGAAGAGCCATCGGCGCTATGCTGTGGGCGATAAAGTGGTCGAAGATCAGGCTGACAGGAAGTACCACCAAAATCGAGGCAAGGAATGGCAGGACAGGAAAGCCGATGGAAGAGAACACCACGCGCTGGGAGCCGCCAGCGCGACGGGAAAGATAAGCGCCCATTGCGCCAACAAGCGGCAACGTGAGAAACCAGGGAATGTAAAACATCGCGACCGGAAGGCCGCCGCTCCATCGAGAGCACAAAACCTGACAGTCCAGGGAGCCATAATTGCGTGGTGCGGTTCGACATGGTGTTCTCCTTTACTCGGGCGGCTTGAATCCTTCGACCCAGTTGGTGCCAATCCTTGACCTGAGAGAGAGAGCGCCGCGTGGCGTCTTCTTCGCTCAAGCCTTTCCGGCGCAATTCTTCGAACGTCTCATAGAAATGAGTGGCGAGTTCCGCGATCACGTCGGCCCTCTCCTCTGGCGCCAGAGCGAGATCAGTGAGCTGACTGGAGACGAAGGCTTCCCAATCAGGCATGGGCCACCTTGCTCAGGAGCCGCAGCGCCCCGAAAAGCTCCAACCATTCCTGGCGGAGAGGCGAAAGCTTCTTCTTCCCCGCAGGAGTGAGCCGGTAGCAACGCCGCCGGCGGCCGTTGCGGCTGGTTTCCCATGTGCCACGAATCCAGCCGCGTTGTTCCATGCGGTAGAGCAGCGGGTAGAGCGAGGCCAGCGTAAAACGCAGCGAGCCCTTGGTCTGCCGTTCGATGCGCCGGGCCATTTCATAGCCGTGCAGCGGACCCTCTCCGAGAATGCTGAGGATGGCGAGTTCGGCCGTGCCGCGCTTCACTCCATGACCGATCATAGGTCTCTCCCCTATATGTAAGCACCTTATATATGCGGCTTCGGGATGTCAATGGTCCTTGCGTACAGGTACGCAACATCGGGCAAGGCGATTCCCGCCCCTGCCCGAGTTGGCCGTCCGCAATTCGGAACTAGATCTGCGAGTATGCCGTCGGCGTCAGAATCACGTTGGTGATGTTGGAGACGATGCTCTCGAACGCGTACCGCGGCTGGCTCGAAAGAGCCTTCCATTGCGAGGAGTCTCGAAAAGCCGCCCATTTCTTGTCCCGCTCCGAGACGCTCTCATAGCCCAGCATGTAGGTTAGGTTCGGCAGGCGCGAGCCAATGAGCGTGTCGCCGTAAAAAACCTGTGAGAATCCCGCTTTTGCAAAGATCTCCTGCTCTCCCGATTCCATCATTTCTATTTTGCGTTTGTGGTCTTGATCGCTGGGACTTTCATAAGTCCGCAGCTCGAAGACCCGCGCGCCGTTGGCGGCAGTTGCGGGAGGCAACGTGAGTCGCGGCATTTTCTCAAACGCCTGCAGGAGCGAGCTTTCCATACGCGCGAAGGCAGGCGCCG
>QHYF01000132.1 GCA_003224075.1 Acidobacteriota bacterium | reverse complement strand
CCAAGCGCGGCAATCCCTGGACTGGTCAGCGTTTCGAGGTGTGCTGTGAAATGATGGCCGCCCATCGAGCGGGCGAAATCACTGCCCGCGGCACACAAGCGCGAATCAAGTTATACCTCAGCTTCTTGAAACCCCTGAGGATGTTCCCGTTCGTTAACAACGGCACCAACCCACGGGCTCGAAGATCCAGCTTCTCGCGCTGCTCCCGGAACGCGCCGCCATCGTCCGGGCGGTGCTGGCTCCAGGCGATGGACTTGACGAAACCCGCGGGGCCAAAGCGGTCCGAGCGCAGAATCTCTTCCACGAAGACTCGGATCGGTCCCTCGTAGCCATGCAGCGCATCGTGCAGCGCGACGATTCCGCCGCTCGAAACAAACGGCGAGAACCGCTGGAAGTCTTCCTTCACCCCGGCGTAGGTGTGATCACCATCGATCCACAGCAATCGGATGGGCCGCTTCCAACCTTCCGCCACTTCCCGCGAACACGCCCGGCGGACTTCCACGAACGATTCGACTCCCGCCGCGCGCAAAGACGCCACGAATTCCTCAAACGTGGATGAGCCTTTTTCCAGCACGGGGTCCGTGGGGGCCGTGGTTGTGTGCGGATCGATCGCGACAACTGGGCCCAGTCCGTAATGTTTTGCCATGGACGCCAGCATCACCGTGGATCGGCCTTTGAAACTTCCAATCTCCACGATCGTGCCGTTCGCCGGAGCGCCCGCGGCCAGTAAACCCAGGAACCGTGCCTCGCCTTCCTGCAAGAACCCGGGAACATCGCGAACGCGTTGCCAAGTTTCCTCAATGACGGCATCGAGATTGGGCGGGAGTACAGGCATCGGAGTCGCTGACCTTGTGTCAGGTTGAATCAAAATATCATAGCAGCGGGCAACGCCCCCCAACGGAGCCTTTGATTGCTGCTTTCGGATACGTCGCCCACGGTAATCGACCGGGCGGGGTATTAAGGTATTCACCCGCTTGCGCGTACTACACCAAACGTAGTATCTGCATCTAAGTGGTAGGAGGAGGTATTCATCGGGGAGCACGTTCGACACCAACAGTCCTCCGCCAGCGCGGCCGCACGACCCCCGCAAGCCACAATTCCCAGCCAAATCACAACTTGACGTGATCGTACGCGGCTCACGGAGCCCCAACCCCCGGAACACCCCGCGCGACCAGAGGGGAGGACATATGCACCCCGATCACAACCTAGACGGTAGATGCGAGAAACGCCTCGACCTCGCCATCGTGGTACGCCTATCGAGAATGAAACATTGGCCGGCCAACGGCGATGAAAGAACCTACACGGATAACGTCAGCACGCACGGCGCTCGTGTTGTCTCGAGGCGTCCCTGGCAACCGGGCGACCAGGCACAGGTCACCCCTCTGAAAGAGGAGGCTCCCATCCGCGGCAAGGTCGTCTATTGTCAGCGGCTTGACGTCGACCGCTACGGCGTTGGATTACGCTTTCTGGAACGTCCCGTCATGTGGTCCATGTTTCGCGCTTACGCCCGGCCTTAGAGCACGGCAAGCAAGGCCATTCAGCCAGCCGAATTCAGAGCGATGGCATGACCCTTCTTGGACTGTTTGGAACGCGTTAGGTTGTGCCCTGCGTTTCACCTTCAACACGCTCGCGGCTCGCGTGATACGTCGGGCTCCTCAAACTCCTTCGTAACATTTGCGCTCCATGACAACGGTGTTAAAATCCCAGACGAACGCCCATGACACCGAAAACTCTCTACCAAAAAATCTGGGATTCCCACGTCGTTCACGAATCCCCGGGCCAGCCCGCGCTCATCTATATCGACCGCCATTTGATTCATGAGGGCACTTCGCCCCAAGCTTTTGCCGGTCTCCGCGCCGAGGGCCGCAAGGTCCGCCGCCCCGATTTAACATTCGCCGTGATGGACCACTCCGTACCAACGACCGACCGCACCCTGCCCATCATTGACCAGGACGCCAAGCTCCAGTTCGAAGCTCTCGAGAAAAACTGCCGCGAATCCGGCGTGCGCCTGTTCGATATGAACAGCCGCCACCAGGGCATCGTGCACATCATCGGCCCGGAACTGGGCATCACGCAGCCGGGGCAAAGCATCGTCTGCGGCGACAGCCACACTTCCACGCACGGCGCCTTTGGCACGCTGGCCTTCGGCATCGGCACCAGCGAGGTCGAGCACGTCCTTGCCACGCAATGCCTGGTGCAGTCGCGCTCGAAGACCCTGCACATCGTAGTGCACGGCAAGCGGCCCAAGGGCGTTACCGCCAAGGACATCATTCTTGCGATCATCGGAAAAATCGGCATCGGCGGCGGCAACGGTCACGTTGCGGAATATGCCGGCGAAGCCATTCGTTCGCTTTCGATGGACGGCCGCATGACCGTCTGCAACATGACCATCGAAGGCGGCGCGCGCGCCGGTATGATCGCGCCGGATGAAACCACCTTTGCGTATCTCGAAGGCCGTCCGTTTGTTCCGCGCGGCAAAGCGTTTCAGGAAGCTATCGAGCGCTGGAAACAATTGCACAGCGACGACGGCGCGAAATTCGACATGACCGTGGAGCTGCACGCTGAGCAGGTCGCGCCGCAAGTCACCTGGGGCACGAATCCCGGCATGGTCACCAGCGTGACCGAGCGCGTGCCCGACCCGCACTCCTTCAAGGACCTCAACGATCAGAAAGCCACGGAAAGCGCGTTGAAGTACATGGGACTGAAACCCGGCACGCCCATTGTGGATATTCCCGTGGACCGCGTGTTCATCGGCTCCTGCACGAATTCGCGCCTGGATGATCTGCGCGCGGCGGCGCATCTCGTGGCCGGCAAGCACGTGGCGAAGAATATCAAGCAGGCGCTGATCGTACCGGGTTCGCGCGGCATCAAGGCTGCCGCCGAAAAGGAAGGCCTCGACAAGATTTTCCGCGAAGCCGGCTTCGAGTGGCGCGACGCGGGATGCAGCATGTGCATCGGCATGAACGCGGACGTCCTGCCGCCGCACGAGCGCAGCGCCAGCACCTCGAACCGCAACTTCGAGGGCCGCCAGGGCAAGGACAGCCGCACCCATCTGGTCAGCCCGGTCATGGCCGCCGCCGCCGCGATTGCCGGCCATTTCGTGGATGTGCGCCAATTCGACGTTACATCCGTCGAGTAATGGGATTGTGTGGGGCGGACCTTTTACGTCGCCCGGTTTTTGAGTTAGGAGCAACGATAGAATGCAGCCCTTCACTACTCACACTGGCATGGGCGCGCCGGTAGACCGCGTCAACGTGGACACGGATCAGATGGTGCCGAAGCAGTTCCTCAAGGCGCTCACGCGCGAAGGTTTCGGTCGCATCCTGTTTTACGACTGGCGCTATCTTCCGGGCGAAAAACCGAACCCTGAGTTCGTCCTGAATTTTCCGCGCTACAAAGGCGCATCGGTTTTGCTGACACGCGCCAACTTCGGCTGCGGCAGTAGCCGCGAACACGCTCCGTGGGGCGTAAAGGATTACGGCTTCCGCGTCATCATCGCTCCGAGCTACGCCGACATTTTCTACAACAACTGCTTCAAGAACGGCATCCTCCCCGCGACACTCCCCGAAGATCAGGTGGACGAACTCTTCAAGCGCACGGAAAAGGAAGAAGGCTATTCGCTGACGGTCAATCTGCCGAACCAGACCATCGCCGACAAGCACGGGTTGATTTTGCAATTTGAGATTGCCCCTTCGCGCAAGGAAGTTTTGCTCAAAGGCCTCGACGATATCGGCACTTCGCTGCAGCACGGGGCCGAAATTACCGCCTACGAAAAAGCCCACGCCGCCACCGCCACCATGTACGAGCCGCTGGATATCAAGTACTACTCCAACGGCCGCTAGCAGTTTTGAGTCCTCAGTTTTTGGGTCTTCGGTTCTGAGCCAGAAGTCTCAACTCACCTGAATTACAATGCGAAAAAACAAGGGTTGTATATGGCTCGTTTGCAAAGGAAATAAAAAGGGGGGAAAGCCGATGAGGCTTTCCCCCTCTTGTCAGCGCGTCTGTCAAGACTCGCTGAAGAAGCTAGAAGTGCACGCGGAGGCCGAATTCCATCTGCCGCGGGGCGTACGCTTGATCCTTGATCACACCCCACTGGCTGGGCTGGCAAGTGCTCGAATCCTGGTCCAAGCACGTGGTCGGATCCGCTGGCTGGAAGTGATTGAAGACGTTGGTCATCAAGGCATAGAAG
This sequence comes from Acidobacteriota bacterium, assembly GCA_003224075.1. Classification (GTDB taxonomy): domain Bacteria; phylum Acidobacteriota; class Terriglobia; order Acidiferrales; family UBA7541; genus Acidiferrum. The sequence continues at coordinate 2,447 of QHYF01000132.1, read as the reverse complement.
CCAACCCCCACACGCTCACTGAGCTTGGTCTCCTTATTAATGGACAAGTCCATATTCCAGCGCGGAAAGCCGCGAATGCGGCCTCCACCACCAAGGTTCGTGTCCACACCAAGCACCGGTCGACGGAAATGGCTGTACACCGACTGCGGGTCGCCATACGCATTCAATCCCGTCGCGTTGCCGCCGCTGCCGGCGCCACTCGAGGTCACGTTGTGATGCGACGACATGCCCGGGATGGAGCCAATCAGCACGGCATTCTCGTTGGTCGTGTTGGAGCAGCGCCCCTCGCCGAAAGATTGGCAATCGCCGTTGACGTCCACTTGCTGCGGGAAGCCACTCTGCGCGGTGAACAGGGGTGCCAGGCTCCACCCGCCGAGGACACGTCCCAGCATCCCCTGCTGCGACTTGAAGACCGGCACGTGATAGACCAACCCAGTGTTGAACAGGAACTTGATGTCAAAGAACTGCGGACCGTACATGGCGCGTAGGTTCCACGGATCTACTACCGTGTAGCCGCTGGTGGATTGTGTAGTAGCGCCGGTTCCGAGCGCGCGTCCCCAGGTGAAGTTAGCCTGCCCGTCAAGCCCGTGCCAGTTGCGGAGCCTCACCGTACTGAACGCCGCGTGGTAATTGCCGTAGCCGTTGCTCAAGCTCATGGCCAGCGAGGTCAACTGGCTGCAGACCGGCGCGCCGGTCGGACATGCAGTGCTGCCTGGCACGACGGAATCGGGAAGCGTGCGACCCAAGGTCCAAGATGTATCACGCGCCAGCGCTGTCCACATGCTGTACACCGATCCCTGCTTGATATTTCCGGCTTGCTTTGATGCAACCGCCGCAGCACAGCTGCTAAAACCGCTGCAGTAAGCCGACGTCGGCCCACCCAACGCCTGCTCGAAGAACGGCAGCGCGCCGCCCGTGTAGGCATTCCCCGCACAGCCCGCATCCAGGCCGCACATCGCCGTGTACAGAGCGGCATAGGCCTGCGCGAAGCTCTGGCCACTCAAGGCGGTCATGTACGGCACCGCGTTGACGTCCAGATCCACTAACTCGTGGCTGATCAAGCGCCCGATGTACCCCACCTCGAGCGAGACCTTGTTGGTCAGCTCGCGTTGGATGGTGAAGTCGAACGCTTGGACGCGTGGCGGACGGTAGCTCGGGTCAAGCGCCAATGCGTCTCCTGATTGCGGAAAGTAGTTGCCGTTGACACAGCCGGCACCGGAGCAGCCGACAGTACCCGGAAGGAAAGGCTGCGGTATGGTTTGTGCCGCAGGGGGCAATGGCGCGGTCATACCATCCAGCCCTGCACCGGTGCCGATGCGGAACGCTGTGACGGGAGTAGCGCCTCCGGTACCGAGGCACTGGTTGCCGTTTTGCGCGTTCGCGGCGTTCACTGCGCCTTGGCAGGACACCGCCTGCAGCAGGCCAGGCGCCAGCAGCGGCGTCAGGATGTTAATGACGCCGTTCATGCGCCCATAGGTGAGTCCCCAACCGCCGCGCAGCACGGTTTTGTTCTGGCCGAACAGCGATCCGAGAATACCACTGCTAAACCGCGGGTTCCAAGCAGCGGAAATGCGCGGGCTGAAGCCACCATAGAACGGGTCGTAGGGGTATTTACGCCCCTCGCCTACGTTCTTGATCGTAGCGAAGCCCAGGGTCGGGTTGTAAACCTGCCCGGCCAGCGCGGCCCGCTTACGGGCCGCGAGGTAGTCTTCCGTTCTTATGGGGTTGCCGGCCTGATCCACCACCAGGACCTGCTTACCATCTACTTCGTACGGCGGCATTTCCAACTGATAGCCGAGGCCGTAGGTCAATGTGAAATCCGAACGCATATGCCATGTATCGCTGAAATATACGTTATATGAAGAAGTAATGCTGTGGGCGATGACCGGCGTCCCGAATGGTTCCAGGTTCATGTCCGGCGAACTGCGCGAGTACAGTGTTTGCGGCTGCGTTACAATGCCCAGCACCTGCGCGTAAAGGTTTCGCCAGTTGTTGGCGCTACTGAAGCCCGCCGGCACGAAGCCTGAGATATTCAAGCCGCTGACCGCGGACGAAGTGCTGCTGCTAGCACCGATTTGGTAAACGTTTGCGGCCATGATGCCCAGTCCGTTGTCATTGCGCTTGTGCGCGTCCCAGTTGCGCTGGTACTGGCCGCCAAACTGGAAGAGGTGGTTGCCATGGATCAGGCTCAAGTCGTCACGAAAGACATGGTCGTGTCCGTTCCAGTAGCGCTGGCGCGTGTCTTGTGTGCGCACGCAGTACGGTATGAGTGCGTTACAGCCCACGATGCCAGGAGACGAACCTTCGCCGCCGATCTCCATTGCGCCGCCCAGACCCGGCAATTGGGGTACGGCCGATAGCGTCGTCCACTCCCAGAAGTTACGCAGGTAGTTGTAACGGAAATCGTTGGTCAGATTAGGGCTGATGTTGGTGGTGAGACCCGCAAC
>QHYF01000136.1 GCA_003224075.1 Acidobacteriota bacterium | reverse complement strand
TCATCCGCGGTTGCGCTGGTATGCGCCCGCACCGACCGCACAGTGATGAAGACATTCATGACGTTGCCAATCGGTGGCTTGCAGCTCGGCGGATCGCTAATTGAAACGAGCACCGTGCCCATGTTCGGGCCTTGCATCGAGGAATTACCGCTGCAGCTGATGATAGCCACAGCCACCACAACCATTGCGAAAATTGACAAAAAATAAGGGATTGGCCGTTCCTTGAAACGGAACAGTACGCTGGAGATCACGGGATCCTCCGAAGATCAAAGATAAACTTGCTTGTTTTTGGCGGCCTTGTGCGAGGACAGAATGCCCGTTGGGGGTGACCGGATACGAAGGTCAGTACTAAGACTGCTAAGAGTTCCTACCCCCGAGACATTCTACTAGGCAGCCGTGCCCATTTACTGATAAGCAATCCACCAACCTTCTTCCGATTTTCCTAACACGCGAAGGCTCTGCGCCTTAGAGATAAACACCTCCGCGGCACTTGAGCATCGGTGGGTCAAAACTACGGCATCCCATGTAAATATGTGTAGCCACCTCGCACAGAACCAAATCTGGGCGAGCCGAATCGCGCGCGCTCACTTGCTCCACGGCCATGGTTTTCGAAGTCTCAAGGCGAACCGGGCGGATGGTCCCGGAGGAGGGGGTCGAACCCACACGGTACTAAGTACCACTGGATTTTGAGTCCAGCGCGTCTGCCAGTTCCGCCACTCCGGGTCAAGAATTCAAAATAGCACGGCCCCGCCTTGCACTCAAGCCGGGCTGACGCGCGAAGTCAAATTGTCGCCGTTTCTTTTTCCTTCGCCTCCAGTTCTGCTTCTTCGATTTCTCTCAAGAGTTACAGCAGGAGTTATAATCAAGGGGAGGTCTCCCCGCGTCCGCTAGTTTTCCACAGGTCGGCTGGACGACCGCCCGTCCGCGAGGTACTCTATCGCCCCTTCGACAGGGGCTCCGCTCTCGGGGCGTTCGAAGGAACTCGTTTAGGAATCGAACATGGCTTCCGCCACACCTCTTCCCTCAGGGGCTCGCCCTGAGCACCGCGGTCTTTCTTTCTGGATGGACCGTGTCCTGAAGGAGCTTGAAAACTTTCGCGCCTCTTCCGATCCCGACGTCGTTCACGATCTCCGCGTCGCTATACGGCGTTGCCGGTCCGTCGCCGCGGTGATGGAAGAAGTGGATCCCGATCCCGCCTGGCCGGCCATGCGCAAGGTTGCGCGCAAACTTTTTCGGGGACTGGGCGCACTTCGAGACGCGCAGGTGATGAACGAGTGGGTAAAAAAGCTCGCTCCGGAAACCGACCCCGTCCGGGCGCATTTGCAGGCAGCGTTCGAATCCAACGAACCAAAGCTGCGCGAGAACGCTCTGCGCCTGGCCGCGAAATTCGACCAAAAATCCTGGAGACGCCTTGAACGTACCCTGCGAAAACGCTCCCGGCTGGTACCTGCAGGGAGTCTCGCCGCCCAGTGTCTGGCGCTGGAACGATTCGAAAGCGCTAAGGAACTCCATGCCAAGGCGCTGCGCACGGAAAAGCCCAAACCCTGGCACGCTCTGCGCATCGGGCTGAAACGTTTCCGCTACACCGTCGAAAGCCTGCTACCGGAGCAGTACGCCGCGTGGAGCGATAACCTCAAGCGTGTCCAGGACCTGCTCGGAGAAATCCACGATCTCGATGTTCTGGCGGATACGGTGAGGAAGTCGGATGTTGTCGAGACCGAAGATTCTCTCAAACTCTGGCACGAATTCATCGCGCGCGAGCGACGCGAGCGCATCGAAACCTATCGCCGGCTCGCGCTGGGCAAGACCAGCCTGTGGGATATCTGGCGTTCTGGGCTGCCGACAAATGGCGGCATCGAAGCCGCTCCTCTGGCCCGCTTGCGCGCCACGGCCCGTGCCGTTGATCCTCATGCGCGCCGGACTTCTCAAATATCCCGCATTGCCGTCGCCCTATTTGACGCATTCAAGCGCGCGGACTCCGCTCCCGCGTTCAGTGAAGCCTCTCTTCGCCGCGTCTTGCTTGCCGCGGCTCAATTGCGCGGTGTTGGCAAGGCCAGCGCCAGCAAGTCGCCGCAAAAAGCCGCGCGCAAGTTTCTTCTCGATCTCCCAATTCCTCCGGGGTGGACGAACGAAGAATGGGAGCTTCTGACTCTTGCCATTCGCTACCATCGCGGTGCCGAACCCAGCGCAAAGCGCGGTCCTTTCTCGAAGCTTTCGTTGGAGCAGCAGAATAACGTCCGCGCCTTGGCGGGCGTACTGCGTTTGGCGGGCGCGCTTCGCAAGTGCGGGGTGGAAAGCGGCGCCGGGATTCGCGCAGAGAAATCCACCGATGCGATCGTTCTTCGCGCTCCGGGGCTGGCGGATGATGTTGAGACCGCCTCGCTCCTTGCCTCCGGCAAGCACTTGCTCGAAGACTACTTGCGTATGCCTTTGATCTTGCGGCCCGCTGTTAAGCTCCGGAAAGTCGCCCCGCTGCCGCCCCGGGAGGTTCCGGAATTCTCCCTCATCGCTTCGGATTGAGCGAACCCGCGGACGAGCTATTTTCCCCGCACTCGCAGCAGCTTTGGGGTTGCGAGCCATACCAGGACGCCGATGGGCGGAGAAACGCGTTTAAGCTCGATCAAAGCGACTCCCGCCTTTTTCAGGGCGGTCAAATGTTTCTTCGAGCCCAGCGCCGTGGCGATCAGATCGTCCAGCTGCGGCGCATGGCCAAACAGAAAAACTGACGACGTTTGTTTCTCCTTGGCCAGCTCTCGGAAGAGAAGCGATGGCTCCGCTCCCGGCAAGAGCAAGTCGCTGTGCCGGATTTTCTGCTTCGCATAGCTGAGTGCGTCCGCAAAGATTTCCGCCGTCTGTCTTGCGCGAACGTACGGACTCGTGAGAAACAATCCTGCTTTCACATCGAGCGCCGCCACTCCCCTCGCAACCTGTCGCGTCTTTTCGATCCCTTCCTCGGTCAGATACCGTTCCGGGTCGGGAGGACATTTCGGATCCTCACGATCGATGGCGATTCCGTGCCGCACAATATACAGCTGCATGATTTCCTTTCCACCAGACGCCGCGATTGACGCCACGAACAGCCATTAAAAACTTCGGCCTTTTCCCTGACTGCCGGCTTTCAACTGGGAACCGTCAACTCGTCTCCGGCTGCCGGAAATAAATCTTCACATGAAATTCCTTTTCAAAGAGCTCCGCGCTGCGAATGGCGTCGCGCAGATCTTCCGTGGCGTCTCCGCGCGCGTGCACTTGCAGGCAAACCGCGCCTCGCTGGAAGGAAGTGCGGATTTTCATTACCCGCTGCCGGTGCGAGTGATCGAGTGCCTCGGCAATTCTCAGAATCGCCGCAAGCCTTCTGGCGATGGGTTTATCCGCATCTTCGAGGGCGGAATACGCGGGGTGATGTCCCCCGGGCTCCGACTTTCTATTGTGGTAACGAACCACCGCCGCCACGATGGCGCGGTCACGGCTCTGCAGCCCCGGGATGTCCGCGTTCAATGCAAGATACTTGTGCCCCGTATCGTGCAACAGCGCCCCGGCCTCCAGCAACACCCTCGATTGCGCGGGCAGATGGTGCACCGGCTGTAACTGGTCAAAAAGCAGGATGCTGAGTTCGCGCACATGTTCGGCATGCTGCTGGTCATATTCGAGCCGCCGCGCGAAGCTGCGTGTCCCAACCAGCAATTGCCGCGCCGCCTCGTTGTACCGATGCGGCTCTCTGCGCGAGAACGCTTCCCGCGCGATCTCCTGCAATAGCCCTTCGCGCACCCCGACCCCGGGAATCGCAAGCGTGCGCAGATTCAGGTAGCGTCCCAGCGTAATGAAGGTGATCGCCGCAATGCCCATCACGTCGGCGCGGTCGCGCCGCACGGCATACGCTTTCATCCTCTCGTCCACGTCCCGCTCGAGAATGTGCGGCAGCCGCGCGCGCAGCAGTGACAACTCCATTGTTTGCAGACCATGTTCCCGCGGTCCCGGCGCGATATTCGCCAGCGTTTCCGCGTTTCCTCCCAGCGCTACTGCCACGCCTTCGCCTAGACTCGGCCTCGGAACAAGTTTTGACTCCAGCAGCGCGCGCACATAGCGCCGCACCTGCTCCCCTTCTGCGGGGCGGATCACGCCGGGGAGATTCAGTGTAGTCAACAGCCGCACGGTGCCGACCGGCAGTTGTACGCCCTGTTCCACGGTGTGGTCTCGCAGGATACTCAGTTCCAGGCTTCCCCCGCCGAGATCCACAATGCAGCGCAGCGGCGCCTCCGGTCCCAGCGCCGCCAGCACCGCTTCTCTTCCCAGCCGCGACTCTTCCACCGCACTGATCACTTCCAGCGCGATGCCCGATTTTCGCTTGATGGTGTGAGCAAACGCCCAGCGATTTCGCGCCTCCCGCGTGGCGCTCGTGGCCACCGCCCGGTAGCGCGTTACCCCGAACTCATCCATGACTCCACGGAAATGTTTGAAGGCCTTCGCCGTTTTCTTGAAAATCTCTTCACTGAAGCGGTGGCGCAGAAAAACGCTCTCGCCGAGACGCAGCGGATAGCGTTCCGAGTGGACCGGCTCAATATCCAGCGCGGAATAGGCGCGTGCCATGGACAGGCGCACGGCGTTGGAGCCGGCGTCGATAGCGGCGATATGAACCGGCTCGGACATTCCGGCATCTACCGCCAGACGTGAGCCAGCGCTGCCGAGGGAGAGTACTTCGTGCTGCGAATTCCCAGTTGTTCGCCAATCCGCTGGCGGAGCTGCTTGTTCACCGCGGGAACGCTGGCCTCGCCGTCCAGTTCAAGGAAGTTATACTTTTTCGCCATGACTTCGAATTCGCGCTTAATCATCGTCTGGTAGCGGATGAACGACCAGTAGAGATCGTGTGAGAGGGACATGTCTCGACCAGCTTCCCAATAGCTGATGGCCTGCGCCTTCCGGAATTCGCGCCCGAAGGCTGTCTCCGGACGCACGTTCAGCCAGAACGTCAGATGCGGCCGAAGCGCCATGGCGTAGAGTCCGCTCATGTAATCGCGATTGATTCCGCGCACCACGCCGCGCGCGATGAGCGTGAAGATAAAACGATCCGCAAGCACCACCGTGCCGGAGCGCAGCGCCGGCAGAACGCGGTGTTCGACCTGATCGAAGAAGTCCGTCGCGTACATCAGCGCCAACGTCAGCCGCGTCACCGCGTTTTTCGCCAGCAGTTCGTCGATGTCGCGTCCGACCAGATTCGAACGCCGCAACCCGCTCGTCTGCACGGCAAATCCTTCCGATTCGAGCCACTCTTGCAGCAGCGCAATCTGCGTCGACCGCCCCGAGCCGTCCATGCCTTCGATGACGATCAGGCTGCCGGTGATTTCGCTTGGATCAAATCCGACGAGCGGTTCCCCGAAAAAATATTGCGAGCCAGCCTCTTCCGTTGTGGCGACGGGTTTCGCAGGAGCCGTTGGCGGAGGCGGAGCAGCAGGCGCTTCCGCAGGGACGGCCACGGCGGAAGCTTTCTCTTTTTCCTGGTCCGGCATGCTCATTCCGATTCCGCAATGCGCGGAGCGAAGCGCTTGAGATCGATTTTTTCCGCCACCATGTCGCGCATCTGTTTCTGCAGCTTATTCACTGGCAGCGTGCCGTCCAGCACCACAAAGTTGTCCGAATCCACCATCTTGTCGTACTCCTCCAGAATCCTTGCCTGGAATAGCCGGAAGCTCTCCGCGCGGTCGTATGACATTCCCAGGTCCATGCCCGCTTCGTAATATTTTAGTTTCGGCCGGCCGCTCAGGATCCGGTTCACCGCCACGTCCAGCGGGGCGCGAAAATAAAATGTGATGTCCTGAACTGGCGCGAAGCGGTACAAGTTCCTCAGCCATCGCCGCGGGCAGCCCCGCGCCGCATCGCGCGCAAACGCCGTGTAGATATAACGGTCCGCGAGGACCAGGTAGTCGCCTTGAAGCAGCGGCATGATCTGGCGCTCGCAGCGATCCGCAAAATCAGCCGCGTGCAGGAGCGAAAACGTGGTCGGCGTCAGCAGCCGCCGTTGCTTCCCGCGCCGCGTCGCGGACTTCACCAGCGGCGACGAATTCCATTCCGTGAAATGCAGCCGGTACCCGCCAATTTCAAGCCACCGCTTGAGCAGATAGAGTTGCGTGCTCTTGCCCGATCCGTCCGTGCCCTCCACGACGATCAAAGCGCCCGGATACGCCCGGCTGGGAATCGGCCGTCCGGGTTGCGGCAGTGTGGATTTCACCGGCTCGCTTCGCGCCGGCTTTTGTACTACGTCTTGAGTTTCCATCATTGCTCTTTGCGAGAGAACGTTCGTTCTCCCACACTAATTCCCTTTTGTTACAGAGGCATTACAACACGCGGGACCTCGCCGGGCAAAGCGGTCACTGCGCCATCAGAAAATGGTGAGCTTGATGTGCAGGAACTTCTTCGGGTTCTGCCGGAAATCCCCCATCAGCAGTCGCATGTCCCCCGTCAAACCCGCCAAATTGTCATACAACTTTGGGTCGCTGAAAAGCTTGCCGGCGGTTGTCTTGTTGTCGTTCAGCTTCGCCGACGCGGCCGCTAGATTCGAACTCGTGTCCCGCAGCTTGTTGTACAGCGTGTCGTCGGTCGCCAGTTTGCCTAACGTGCCTTTCCCGGCGCGCGCGTCGCGCAGCATGGCATTCCCGTTCGTCGCGGCCTCCTTCGCCTGCTCGTAAAGCGTCGGGTCATACATCAGCTTTCCGATCGTCCCTTTTCCCCCGCGCACGTCAGCTAGTATCACGTTTACGCTGTCCAGGCCTTTGTCCACCTTCGTGTACATCTCATCCGAGGTGACCAGTTTCCCAAGCGTTCCCTGTCCCGCCTGAACATTCGTAATCATCGCGTCGCCCTTTGCTAAGAGGTTCTTCAGGTGGTTATAAGCCTGCTCGTCCGTCAAGAGCCTGCCCAGCGAACCCTTGCCTTGCTGGACTCCGCTGATCAGATCCTGCACGTCTGACGACAATGCGGTGAGGTTGCCCAGCAATTCCGCGCTCCTTTCCACGACTTCCTTCATGGCCTTCTCTTCGGCGCCCGGAATCACGCCTTCATTGCCGATGGGCGTTCCCGTAAATCCTCGCGTAATATTCACGTACCGGTTCCCCAGCAGTCCTTCCGTCACCAGGCTCGCCGTCGAATCGGTCAGAATATCGTTCTGATATCTCCGGTCAACTCGCATCACCACTTCGATGTTCTTGTTTTTTTCCGGCGCCTTGCCGCGCGTCCGTGGCAATAGCCGGATCGATTCGACGTTTCCGACTTCCACGCCGTCCACGCGCACCGGCGCCCCGTTTGCCAGCCCGGAAACTTCAGGAAGATATGTCGTCAGCCGGTACTTCGGCCCCCACACTCCTCCCGTGACATAGAAGATTCCCGCCGCGAGCACGAACAGCCCGACCAGCACGAAAAGCCCCACCCGCAATTCCGTCCAGCTCAGTTGTTTTCTCGCCATTTCTGCTTCCCTCCCATCTTCCAAAGAAACAGACTATCGCAAAATCACACCAGAAAACGCTTCAGGTAAGGATCGTTCGAATCCGCAATCTCTTCCGGTTCGCCCTCGAAATAAATTCCCCCGTCGCGATAGACCAGGAACCGCGTCCTCACCGCCTTCGCGGCCGCCGCCGCATTTCCGTTCTCCGAATTCGGAACCACGCGTTTCGTTTCCGGATCAAAATGAAAATTCGCCAGCGCAAAGCCATCCTGCAAGCGATGTGTTGCCAGCAGCGCCGTCACTCCATAGACGTCGCGCAGCCGAAGGATCAGCGTGATGATCGTCTGCGACGTCACCGGATCGAGCCCCGCCGTCGGTGAATCGTACAGCACGATCGCCGGGTGGTTGATCAGCGCCCGGGCGATCGAAACGCGGCGTCGCATCCCTCCCGATAGCTCTGAAGGAAGCAGCTCCAGCGTTTGTTCCAGTTCGACGAATCGCAGCACTTCCAGCACGCGCGGCTCGATCTCTTCTTCGGGAACGTGATCCTCGCGCAGCCGGTACGCCACGTTCTCCGCCACCGACATCGAGTCGAACAGCGCGCCTTCCTGAAACACGAACCCGATCTTCCTTCGAAACGCCAGCAGCTCCCTCTCTTCCATTTCGGAAACTTCCTGCCCCAGGACGATCACGCTCCCGCTGTTCGGAGCCAGCAATCCCGCGGCCATCTTCAACGTCAGCGTCTTTCCCGTTCCCGTTTCTCCCAGAAGCACCAGCGTTTCCCGCTCCCGCACCTGGAACGTCACCCCGCGAAGTACTTGTCCTTCGTCGAAGCCGACCCACACGTCTTCGAACGTGATGGCCGGCGCGGTTTCCAGCGCCTCTTGGATCAAAGTGGCCATGGAATTCACTTTTGATTATAACGGCAATTCTCTTTTGATTTGCGAAAGAGCCGTTGCGGGAGGCGAAATAGCTCAGTCACTTGTGTCAGAAAACCTTGTTCGCCAGATAAAGGGAGATTTTCGTAAGAAATGTATCCGCCACAATAATAAGCACAGAAGAGATGACCACCGACTGGGTCGTCGCACGCCCTACGCCCTGCGTGCCCCCACGCACCGTGAGCCCTTTGTAACAACCGACCGTCGCGAGGATGAATCCGAAGGCCACCGATTTCGAAAGGCCTTGCATCAAGTCGGCAAATTCCAGCGCATCGATGGCGCGCCGCCAAAACTCCACGGCTCCCAGCCGCAGCGAAAACACCGATGCAACGCATCCGCCCAGCAATCCTACGAACACCATCAGCGCCGTCAGCAGCGGCACCATCAGCAGCGTCGCCAGCAATCTTGGTGTCACCAGCTTGCGGCTTGGATCCGTGCCCATGGCGCGCATGGCATCCACCTGCTCCGTCACCAGCATCGAGCCCAGTTCGGAGGCCATACCCGACGAGCATCGCCCCGCCGCAAGCAGGCCCGTAATCGCCGGGCCCAGTTCGCGCACCAGAGCAAGCGATACCACGTCGCCGGTCAGTGAGGTTTGACCGAAGCGCACAAACTGTGCGCCGGTCTGCAGCACCATGACCCCGCCGATAAAAAATCCCGACAGCAGGATAATCGGCAGCGAGCCGACTCCAACGTCATCCATCTGCTCGAGTGTGTCTTGAAAATAGTGCGGCCCGGTCGCCAGATTGGTCACTGCCCGGAAGGAAAGCTGCGCGTAGTCCTGAACGGCGGCCACCGATCGTTTGGCCGCGTCGCTCAGCACTTCAACTACCGAAATGCCTTCTTCCTCTTTCTCTTTTGACCGGCGACCGGCGACCTGAAAAGGAGCGTCTGACACAAAGTCCTTGTTCGCGTTGCCTTTCCGCGCGTAACTTTGTCCACCCTGCTACATCTCCGAAAGCCTGACCGTGCTTCAGGAGCGCGTCAAGTAAGCGATTGGGGCCGCGTTTGCGGAATAGAATCAACGGCTTGCTGAACTTGTTTGCCGCGCTGCTACGTCGCTACACTGGAGGCGCGGTTGCCGTATTCGGTTATCGAGTTCGGTCGACGACTGCTTAGCCAGACCAAAGAACCATGAGCACATTGGAGCTGGCTCGCTAGCCGACACGACGTCGACCCACGCGGTAAACTTCTGAAAAGTCAGCTTGCCGGACACTGGGATCAAGTTTTCGATTACCGCGTAACCGGGCACTGTCTTCTTTGACGGACAATGCCGGAACGTAATAGCGTCAGAAAACGGATCCTTTTGCCGAAAGCCAGTTAGGGATCCCAAACACCTTACCGGCTCCTACTGCGGGTCCACGGTCTTAAGGAACGCAGCGACCTTCGTCTGGTCGATCAGGGCTTTCTTGAACCTATCCTTCGCATCGAAGATAGCATAGGCTTCGTCACAGTACTTGTTGACCCATGCCCAGGTCATCTGCTGCTTCCGTCCCCAGGTCACGCAGACGGGTCCGGAGGGTGTATATCCTGAAACATAGACGTAGTGACCGCCCCAGGACCCAGGTGCGGAGTCAGGCCCAGTGGTCACGTCCCACGGTTGCCCTGTTTGGATTTGGTTCTTCGCGTCGTTGGGGAGTTGAACGCCAAACCCTAGGCCAACATCTGCATAGACGGCTTGCCGGACCTCATCAGCATTCGTGAAATTGACTTGCGCGAAGGCCTGAATTTTGTACTTGTGATCTCCGACCTTGGCAATGCCAGGCCGCGCTCTCCTTGAGACTATAGGTCGCAAGACGGGCAGGCCGCGACGCACACCGGTGGGCGACGGGCTTGTAGACAACCAGTTCTGGATCGTCGCTGAACACGGGATGCAAGCTGACTATGTTCGCAATCTCGCGAAAAACCCAAGAGTCCGATTGAAGCTGCGCCACGGAATCCTGGGCCGCTGGCACAGCGGTACGGCGAACGTGCTCCCGCGCGATGATCCTCGCGAGCGGCAGCGTTGGCTTGCCCAAAAGTTGCCTGCAAGCCGGACGAACGCGGCCATCGTCCGGCTGCTGGGTACGGAGCTGCTAACCGTGCGGATTGACCTGGACGCATAGCGGACTCACGTAGCCGTTGCCGGTCGACAGCACCGTCTTTGGAACCAGCCGATGGTTTCCACACGGTTGGCACTTATCCGATTACCGCGTTTATCGTCCAAGTGACCGTCAGGGTCCACATTCTTATACTGACC
>QHYF01000135.1 GCA_003224075.1 Acidobacteriota bacterium | reverse complement strand
GATCGACGGGACCGGCCAAAGCATTGCCATCGTCGCACGAACGAACATCAATCTTTCTGACATTCAAGTTTTTCGCCTTGCCTTTGGGCTTCCGTCGAATGATCCCCAAATCATTCTCGACGGTCCGGACCCCGGAAATTTCTTTGGCCTGGAAGAAGCGGAAGCGGACTTGGACGTGGAGTGGTCGGGAGCGGTCGCGCCGAAGGCCACGATCAAGCTCGTCGTGTCTGCCAGCACCAACGCAACCGATGGCGTTGATCTGTCGGCCCTCTATATCGTGGACAACAATCTTGCTCCCATCCTCAGTGCGAGCTTCGGCGCCTGCGAAGCGGGTCTTGGGCAAACGGAGACCGCTTTCATCAACAACTTGTGGGAGCAGGCCGCCGCCCAAGGCATCACGGTCGTTGTCGCCAGCGGTGATACTGGCGCGGCCGGATGCGATTTTCCGGAGGGCCAGCCAGCCACTCACGGACTCGCTGTCAACGGTCTGGCCTCCACGCCTTTCAACGTCGCGGCCGGTGGGACGCAGTTCAACGAAAACGGAGCCGACAGCACCTACTGGGCGGCCACCAACGGGCCCGACCAATCCTCAGCGCTTGGCTACATTCCGGAAACAGCCTGGAATGAGAGCTGCGCCGACCCCACGCAGTGCGGCTTTTTCACGCTGTTTGCAACCGGCGGCGGGCCAAGCCAACTTTATAGTAAGCCCTCCTGGCAGACCGGGCCCGGCGTACCCACCGATGGCAAGCGCGATCTGCCCGATGTCTCGCTGAACGCAGCCGGTCAACACGATGGCTACTTGCTTTGCCAGGACGGATTCTGTCTGACCGACGGCCAGGGCCAACTCATCGAAGCGGAGGTCGTGGGTGGCACTTCGGCGGCCGCACCCACCTTCGCCGGCATCATGGCACTCGTTCTTCAGAAGGCCAATTCACGGCAGGGACAGGCGGATTTCGTCCTTTATCCGCTCGCTGCCGGCCAAACGGCTGCAAACTGCAACGCTTCCACGGGTCCCCAGAGCACTTGCATTTTCAATGACACCACGCAGGGCAATAACAGTGTGCCCGGACAAACTGGTTTTCCGGCCATAGCCGGATACGATATGGCCACGGGTCTCGGTTCCATCAATGCCGCCAATCTCGTCGCTGGCTGGCAAAACGTGACAAACACATTCCGCGCTACGAGCACCGCGCTGCAGCTCACGCCCAACAGCGTAACGCACGGTCAACCTGTGACCGCGTCTGTGACCGTGGCTCCAGCAACCGGCACGGGAACCCCTACGGGCGGCGTGGCACTCTTGACAGGCGGCCCTCAGACCGTGAACCTTGGCAGCCTCACCAGTGGTTCCATATCCTCCCCGGTAACAACCCTGCCCGGCGGCAGTTATTCCGTTACCGCAAGTTATGGTGGGGACGGCACGTTCGGCGCCAGTGTCTCCAGCGGCGTGCCGCTCACCGTGAATTCCGAACCCAGCAAAATGACTTTTACGTCCTCCGCGGCTTCCACGACCTTCAGCAATTTCCTCTTTCTCGAGGTCGGCGTCTCCGGCGTATCTCAACAAGGAGCCGCCACCGGAACGGTCTCCTTCTCTGACACTTTTAACGGCAGCACGACAAATCTGCTCACCGCTCCCCTGAACGTTCAAGGCAATGCTTCCATCACGGTAACGTCGCTTGCCATCGGAAGCCATTCTTTGAACGCGTCCTATTCCGGTGATCCCAGCTTCCAGCCCAGCAGCGCCGGCCCGGTGAGCGTCACCATCACAAAAGGCACCACGGAAACATTCTTGTTCGCTCCCACCGGCGCTCTGCCCAATTCCCCCGTCACCTTGGAGGCCATCGTCTTCCCCAATGGCACTGCGGGCCCCACGGGAACCGTGCAATTCCTTGACGGCACAACAGCTCTCGGCAATCCCGTCCAGATTCAAAACTTGTTTGCCGTTATCACCTTGCCGCAATTGGCGAACGGCGCCCACAGCGTCACCGCTGTTTACTCGGGCGATTCCAATTTCAACGGTTCAACCTCGCCCCCAAGCAAGCTATTTGTTGGCATCCCTGATTTTCAAATTGCCGTCAACCCCGGCAATTTGACGGTTACCGCCGCCGCACCCGGCCGAGCCACGGTGCTTCTCAGTCCGGGTCCCGGCATCGGCTTTTTCGGCAACGTCTCGCTTGCCTGTTCCGGACTGCCTGCTGGAGCAACTTGCAGCTTTCAGCCCGCACAGCTTCTGCTCGATGGCTTCGATTCCATGACCACGGCGCTCACCATCACGCGGTCCGCGCAGGCGTCACTCCGCGCCGCGTCCACCGTACCTCTCCGAAAGCTACCGCTCTCGCTGGGCGGACTCAGCGCCGCGGCCGGCCTGTTTCTCTTTGCATCGCGCAGAAAGCCCCATTCTGGCTTCCTCTGCGCGATCCTTGTCCTCATTTGCTCTTTGGGCGTATGCGCCGGATGCGGCGGCTCAAGTGGCTCTGCTGCTCCTCCAGGCCCGCCCCCTGCAACCGCAACGATTGTCACCGTGACCGCCAGCGGCGGCTCGGGCAGCCTCGCCGTCAGCCACTCCGTCACGCTCGCGGTCACACTTCAATAGCTCAGCCTCGGCCTGGGTCTTCACTTTTGACTCCAGGCAGCGACTGAATCGGCTCGCCCTTACCAGTTGAGTTTTTACTCGGGGGGACAATATTTTCCAGCGAGGAGAATCCGGGCGAGCCAGTCCGCATGGGGCAGCCCGGAACGCAAGAGCTCTTTTGCTTCGCTCTCTACGTCGTACTCGACCCGGCGAATGGCGACGCTCTCTCCGTCAATCACCAGATACGATGCACGTGTATCTCCGTCATAGGATTGGCTGACGCTGCCGGTATTCGCTACGGTCATACCTGGAAGCCGGCGTATGTACGGACGATGAATATGCCCGTAGACGACGATGGGAGCGCGAAGAGACGCATAGGTACTCCGCAATTCTTCGTCGCTGGCATTGGGCATGGGAGCCCGCCAGAGGTCATCGGGGCGGGCATGAACCAGGCTGAAGCCTTCACCGGAGTATTGCTGAGGAAGTCCTTCGAGCCATCGCAATCGCTCTTCACCGATGCCGGCGAGCGTCGGCGGAATCATCTCTTGGATGATGGCAAGGAGTGGCCCGAGCTTTGGAGTTGTGGCGGCAAATTCTGCCAGACTTTCCGGGGCCCAAAGCATCTCATCGGTGTTCCCGCGGACCCCGGGCCACCCGAGCGCGCGGACCTGATCGACGATATCCGCCGGGTGCGCTCCACCGAAAGCCAAATCACCGCCATGGAGAACCAGGTCAGGCGTGACCTGCCGCAGGTCGGCGACAACCGCCTGGAAGGCGCGCCGGTTGCCATGAATATCCGATACGATGGCGACTTTCATTTTATGGCGACTTTATGCCGATCAGTTTAATGATGGGAGAGGGGTACGGAACTCTGGGGCGGACCCGAGTTGTCAACCTCCTTTTTAGTACCGATAAAGATTATCTCTTCATGACTTTCCGCCATATGGGCGATTTCCTACTGCAATAACTCTGGTTGTCACGGATGGGCAAGACCAAAAAAAATTGAGGGCGCAACCGCTGTTAAGCTTGTTGCGCCCTCTAACTGAGCCGTAAAGTTTCTGACCTTCTTGATTCAATCTGGCGGCGTAACCGCCGTTAGGCTTGTCCCGCCCTCCAAATAGAGCGGTAAAGGCTTTGAGCTTCGCGATTCAATCTCGCGGCGCAGCCGCGGTTAAGCTTGCTGCGCCCTCTAAATTGATCCGTAAAGTTCTTAAGCTTCCCGGTTCAATCTGGGTCGCAAGATAGTGGTTCCCGTTCGCGCCGTCAATCAAAATCTGATCGAACCTTTGTGCAAATCTGTGCATGGGTGTGCAAAAAAGACGGCTGGCCCACACGCCGGTCTCCGTTTCACCCGATTAACGCTCTCCCCACCGCTTTGCGGCAGCCCGCTTCCGTGCGCTACACTTAGGCGATGGGAATTTTGTGGCGGCTTTTACGTTTACCCCGGAACTGTACCCGAGGGGCTGAAGGGGGAATCAAAGAGAGATGACGCACATCGTTGCCGGAAACAAAGCTCCCGGATTTTCGCTGAAATCTCTCGATAACAAGGAATACTCGCTCAACACTCTCTTGGAACGCGGCCCCGTCGTCGCCGCTTTCTTCAAAATCTCCTGCCCTGTCTGCCAATTCACCTTTCCTTTTCTCGAGCGCCTCTACAAACAGTACGGAGACGACCGCGCGACGTTTCTCGGCATCTCGCAGGACGATGCCCGTGCGACCAAGGATTTTGCCAGGGAATACGCCGTGACCTTCCCGCTGGTCCTCGACGAGAATGGCTACCCGGTGTCCAACGCTTACGGCCTGACCAACGTACCCACGGTCTTCCTGATCGACACGGACGGCACCGTCAAAGTCAGCACGATGGGTTTCGACAAGAAAGATTTGGAAACCATTGCGGCCGAGCTCGCACAACGCAAACAAATTTCTCTCGCGCCGCTCTTCCGTCCCGACGAAGTCGTGCCCGCCAACAAACCCGGATGAAGCTCGAAAAACTAGGTCCGGTCCGGGCCTGCGAGTTTGGCAGCGTTGACTTGAAGGATTCTCGACGGAAGGTCGTTGCTCTTGGAAGGCGTTGCGGTGGCTGCGATTCAGGAGAACTTTGCGAAGCTCACTGCAGCAACGGCACCCTAGGATTTATCAGTCCAGCTCACCTTCCAGCCATTGCTTCTTGTGCTTCGGCGGGTGTTTTCTCTTGTCAGGAATGACGCGCGTGGCGGCGGGCGCAAGCCCGGATTTTCGAGCTACCCGCCGGGCCTCTTTGCCGGCGTCAATGGTTCTCTTTTTGCGCTTTTTCATCCCGGGCCTGAGCCGGGATTCTAGCGCAGCTAGAAATTGAAGGACACCTGCAAATCGATGCGCCGGTTGGCGGTCGAAGAAGAAAACGGCCCACCAACAAGCGCGTTTGACTGGCCGAAGAGCGGCGAGCTGAGATTCCCGATGGGATTGGCCACGTTGACGTTGTTGAAGACGTTTCGCGCGTTCACGCTGAAGGTCAGGCTGTAGCGCTGATTCGATGGATTTCCTCCAAACATTCCTCCGCCGCGCTCACCGCCGCCGTGCTCTCCCCCACCTCCGCCTCTCGGTCCGCCACCGCCCGGGCCGCGGACAACCATGGCACCCCCGGGGCCGCCAGCAGCGGTAGCTTCCTTCTTTTGTCCGAAACCAAACGTCTTGCTGAGGCGGAAATTCAAGGTGAACCGTCCCGGCCCAGTAAAATCGTTGATGGGGATGACGGTCTGCCCGGGCAGGGTGACCAAATTAAAACAGCCGTACGCCGTGTCTTTGACGCCCACGGCACCATTCGAACAGGAGCCAAACGTTGCCCGGGTGTTGAAAACGGCGTTGCCGTAGAGGTCTTGTCCAGTGGTGATATTAAAAGGCGAACCGGAGCTGGCGATCATGAAGGGACTCATTCGAAAGCCCATCGGCAGCCCGACGGTGCCGCCGAAAAAAACTCGATGACGAACGTCGAATGAGGCGCGGCCATAGTCCTGGGTGATATCGAAGGGATTCGAAGGAATGCTCCCCGCACCAGACGTATCGCTATTCGCATAGTTGAGGGTGTAATAGCCGAAGAGCGAGAGCTTCTGCCCCATTCGAACGCTGCTGTTCACGATGAGCTGATTCTGCTTAAAGATTCCACCGGATTCGTACTGATAAGTGATCGGGCTGGGAGGCTGCGCGCTGGTTGCCGGGGGAACAATTGGAACGGCATTGGTGAAACTGGTAAAGAACTGATGCAGACCGCGCGAATGGAGATAGGTGACAGACAGGTTGGCGGACTTTGTGAGTTGCCGTTCCAGCGTGGCGCCGGTTTGCATGACGTAGGGAGTGCGGAGATTGGGATTTAGCCGATAAATCGTCTGGGGTGAGGACGCGGACTGGGGAAATTGCGACGGCACGACGGTTTGATTGGGGTCAAAAAATGGTGGGTTTTGGACAAGGAATTGTTGCTGGATGACCCCGTTTTGCAGTTCTTGCTGGAGAGCCAAGTCCGCCGAGAATCGATCATAGAAAATTCCGTAACCGGCGCGCAGCACAGTTTTGGGAGACTTGTTTTTTCCGTTGCCGCCAATGCCCCAGGCCAGCCCGATGCGCGGCGCGAAATCGGCATGATCGCCGAGATTGTTTTGCGTTTCGTAGCGCAAGCCATAGCTCAGGGTCACGTTGGGCTTGAGGCGCCAATCGTCCTGCAGGAAGAGGGCTCCATCCACCCAGGTGAGCGCGGCGTTTGCGCTGCCGGCCGGGTTGAAATTCAGCGAATAGAAACTAGCGCCGCCCCCGTTCGTGGCAAAGGAAGTGCCGTTTTGCACGTCCATCAGCGTAATTTGATAGGCCTGAATGCCTGAAATTTGCGGGCACGTGCTGGGCGGATTTGGCACATTGCAACCCGCAACGGTTGGGTCCGGACGAGAGCCAAAGTTGTAGACGCCGTTGAACCTGGCATTCGAATCGTTTTCCATGTTTGTGGCGCGCAGCCTGCCGCCGTATTTGATGGCGTGCTTGCCAAACGTCATAAAGGTGATGTTCTGAAGTTCGTAGCGCTTCTGCGTGTCATTGCTGAATCCGCCGCTGCTCCCGCCGCCGACGAAGGCGCCCTGAATTTGAATCGTGGGGGACGTACTCAGAGGATTCTGAGTGACAGTCTCATGAACAAACTGAAAGCGCGTTTCGTTGATGGTTCTGGAACTGACAACTTGAGTGTCGCTGATTTGTGCGCTGTGTTCGGAGCTAACCAATCCCATCGCTATTCTCGTTATTGCGCCAATACTGGTAGCGGGCCGTCAGCGTGTTGTTCTTGGTGACTTGATAGTCGAGCCGCTGGCTCAGGTTGGTGCGGGTGCGCGGATTCGAAACCGCGTCCGTAAATTGCGTAAGTTGCAAGGTATTTGTGTCCACGAACGGAGTGTTGATGACGGAAAGTTCGTTGAGATTGCGGCGCTCGATGTTGAAGAAGACTGATGCCTTCTTGCCGAGCGGGGCACCTAGATTGGCGCTGTACTGCGTGGAGTAATATCCCGGCGTCTGAGTGGTTCCCTCAAAGGGGTTGCGCGAATTGAGGCCCGCCGTATTGCCAGTTACAAAGAGCTGGCCATGGAATTGATCCGAACCGGGCTTGGTGAAAATCTCGATGCGGCCATAACCTAATTTGTCGTATTCGGACGAGAAAGGGTTCTGGTTGACTCGAATTTCGCGAATGGAGGCTTTGGGGGGGAGTTGCCCGGCGGTGAAACCATCAATGTACATCTGCCCGCCGTTGGGGCCCGCTGAGGGACCCGCAAGAGCCTGCAGCTCGGATTGCAATTCATCGGGGTCGTCGGAGAGAGCTTCCAGATCCTTGCCCTTGAGAACCACCATGCCGGCGTTGCTGGAGGGATCGACGTCAACCCTGGTGGAGGAGTCGGTCACCTCCACCTCCTGTTCTTCAATCTGAATGGTCAGGCCAATATTGAGCTGTTGCGTCTCTCCATCAAGGATCTGGACGCCTTCTTTTGTGAAAAGAGCGAAGCCTTTGGCCGCCGCCTTCAGCGTGTACGTACCTGGCGCGAGGCCCTTGAATTCGTAGAAGCCGTCCCGGTTCGTTGTGGTGTCCAGTGACCGACCACTCGAGGTGACCAGACGGACGGTAGCCTTAGCGATGACGCCACCCGAGGGGTCAGTGACCACACCACTCAGACCGCCCGAGGGCGCTCGAGCATACAGATGCGCGCCTGTCGCGAAGATCAGTAGAAGACCTAAGAAGTGCAGCAAAGCCGTTCGAACGGGCCGAAAACTCATCGGGTCTCCTGAATGAAAGTGAGATGGAATGAGCTGGAACAGCATCAGGGTGTGGCCGCTTCCCCGCCGGGCGCGCTGCCAAGGCTCCAAGGCGTAAGAATCGTGGAGGCATTGGCGTTGGGAGAGGCCTCCAGGATGGGCTCGACCCCGCCGAGCAGAGTGATTGCTGTGGGCTCACCGTTCGGGCCACCTTCGGTTGCCACGACCATGACAGCGTCACCCTTCTGCAAATCGGCCAGGGTGGCGGCGGGCATGCGGTTAATCGCCTGCTGCAGATCAGGAGCGTCCCCGCCCCCGGGCCTTCCCATTCCCGCAGCCCCCCCAGCGCCTGGGCCGCCGGGCGGTGGCCCACCCGACCGGGGCGCCTGCCCCGGATTCGCTCCGGCGACGACTCCGGCATTCGGAGCCTGCGCAGGCGTCTGTGAATCGGAAGGAATACCTTT
>QHYF01000134.1 GCA_003224075.1 Acidobacteriota bacterium | reverse complement strand
GTGATTTCAACAAAGGACGTCGAAGCGGCGCGGCAAAAGCTCCATAAGAGCTATCCCGATATTTCGAGCGCGGTGCGCGCCATCGCCAACAAGGAATCGCTTCAGAATCATCACAACTCGAGCTTCCGGAGTTTTGACGTCACCGCCCCGGATAGCATGACCGTGGATTGCTACAACTCCGCGCTGGATCCATCGGCGTCTTTTGATCCCGCGGTCACCCGCGACAATAAGAATGCAGAGTGCCGCGGCAATTCGCGGCTGGGCGAATGGCTTGCGGAGTTCCGCGGCTTCGTTGCAGAGCGCGAGGCAGGCCATGCCGATCCCATGCCCGCGCTCAGCATATTGCGGTTTCCCAATGATCATACGACTGGCATCAAAACCGGATTTCCGACGCCGCAATTCATGGTTGCGGACAACGACTACGCCATGGGACGTCTGGTGGAGGCGATTTCCTCGAGCCCCTATTGGAAAGACACTGCGATTTTCGCGGTGGAAGACGATGCGCAGGCCGGGCCGGACCACGTGGACGCGCACCGCTCGGTCGGGCTGGTCATCAGCGCGTACAACCAGCCCGGAGCGTTGATTCACAAATTTCACAATACCGTCAGCATGATTCGCACGATCGAGATGCTTCTCGGCATCGCGCCCATGAATCAGCTCGATGCTTCCGCAATTCCCATGGACATTTTTCAGGACACGCCGGATTTGACGCCCTACAAGGCCGTCTTGCCCACGATTGCCGCGGACAACCTGATGACGCAAAAGCCTAAGAACAAAACAGCGGCCGAATGGATGAAGAAATCCATGCGGCAGAACTTTGCCCATGCGGATATGGCCGATCCGCAGGTGTTGAACGCGATAATCTGGTTTGCCTGCGCGGGAAACGGTTCAAACGTTCCACAAACGGCCCAGTTGCCGGCCTACCAGGCCATGCGCCTGGGGATCTCCGACGCAAACGATGCCGCCCCGCGCCGCGCCGAACCGGACGACGACGATTGAACCGTTCGCGGAGTGGAAGCTTCTTTTTGGGAGTTGCACCGCTGCCCCTGCCCCCAGGAGGGACCATGGCTAAAACAACACTCGATCCGAAATTCCTTCCGCTCGTCGAAGGCCGTCGCATCGCTTCCTTCGGAACCTTGAACGATGATGGCTCCGTTCACCTCACTGCGGTCTGGTATCTCTATGAAGATGGCAGCTTCTTCGTCGCCACCTCTTCACGTAGCCGTAAAGCTCGCAACCTTGCGGCTCGGCCACGAGCCACACTCATGGTGGAAAGCCGAAAACCAGGTTCGGAGCGTGGCGTAACTGCATCAGGGCCCGTGGAAATTCTTCCCGGGGAAAAAGCTCGGGAACTCAATGCACGCATTTACCGCCGCTATCTTAGCGCAGCGGCGCTCGCCGACCCTCAGGTCGGCCCGGTCTTTGCCCAGTTCGACGACATCACCGTCAAGCTGAAGCCCACGCTATGGACCTGGTGGGACTTGCCGGAACTGGATGCCCTCTTTTTCGGCGGGCGCATCAGCAGCACCCCGGCCTACGTCCTGCCGCAAGACATTTAGTTACCGGCAGAGATACAAAAAGTACATGCGGCGCATCCGGGAGAAGCTGCTTGCAGCGCCCAGCCCTCTCCACGCCGCGGAGGGGACAGGGAGGAAAAGACCAAAGCTAGACGGCAGTGACGAAGTTGCCGTCGAGGGCGACGTAGCCGTACGCCATGCGCGGCGTATTGAAGGCGAAACCGGGATTGCCCTCGCGGTCGAGAAGGATGAGGCCGCCGGTGGCGTGCGTGCGTTTGGCGAGAAGGTGAACGGCTTCGCGGGCGGCGATATTGGCTGTAGAAGCATCGCAGGGGGCGGCCGGCGATGCATCGACGCAGGTCGCAGGCTGGCGAAGAAGATCGACGGCGGTTTTGGCCATAACGATTTTCATGATGGCTTCGCCGTAGCCGGTGCAGGAGACGCCGCCAGCTTCGGAGTCGGCATAGCAGCCGCAGCCGATGAGCGGCGAATCGCCGACGCGGCCTGGAGCTTTGCAACAAGTCCCTCCCGTCGAAATGGCGGCAAAGAGATTGCCCGCGCGGTCCATGGCGACGGCGCCGACGGTTCCTTGCTCGTGACCACGGTGATGCGCGGCGGCGTGCTTGTCCGTTTTGCACTTGCTCCAGGCTTCGCGCTCGGCTTCGCTGACCAA
This sequence comes from Acidobacteriota bacterium, assembly GCA_003224075.1. Taxonomy (GTDB): domain Bacteria; phylum Acidobacteriota; class Terriglobia; order Acidiferrales; family UBA7541; genus Acidiferrum. The sequence goes on along the minus strand of QHYF01000134.1, from coordinate 19,117 downwards.
ATCTTCCGGCTTGCAGAGTTGGATGCCCCGCTCTTTGGCGAAGCGTTCGGCACCTTCGGCGACGAGCATCATGTGTGGGCAGTTTTCGAAAATTTTCCGGGCCACTTGAATGGGGTTCTTGACGCGCTGCAGGCCCGCCGCAGCGCCGGCGCGAAGCGTCGCGCCGTTCATGACGATGGCGTCGCACTCGACGCGTCCGTCGAGATTGAGATGCGAGCCGTAACCGGCGTCGAAAACGGGGTCGTCTTCGAGGACCATGATGGCCGCTTCGATGGCGTCCAGGGCGGAGCCGCCGCGCGTGAGAATGGACCAACCCGCGGCGAGAGCGCGGTGGCAGCCGGATTTGCAAGCTTCCACGGCCTCGTTGGGAATGTCCCACGCGCCGCCATGCACAATCAGAGATGGTTTCATCGAGACGAGGATGGCAAAGGGACATCCGTTTGTCCAGGTGAGGTCAAAGTAGGTGAGGTCAAAGTAGCGCTCCTAAAGAAAAAAGAATCAAACGCAGTGTTCGACAGCCCGCAGAGAGAAATGGAGGAAAGAAAGCGGCTAGATAAAGAAATCCAGAACAAAAAGGAGCAGACCGATCAGGAGAAGAATGGCGCCGCCGTTGATGCGGCTGCGCGTGAGACGGCCAAGGGAGCGGATGAAAGTAGCCGGGATGGCTTTGAAGCGGGATTCCTCGCGGACGCTGTAGAACGGGCCGATGGTGGTATAGCGGGAGAAGTTGCGGCGAAAGAGGGAGATTTCGTCGTGAACCCAAATGGAAAAATTGTCGCGGTTGCGCCACACGAGGGCGGCGCCGATCGCGAATAAGAAATACCCGATAAAGGTCAGGGGCCCGAGCGCCGGGCCTGTTCCCCAATTCATAAATCCTCACAGGCGGCCCAAACGGTTTATTTACTAGGACGCCTGGAACAGCCGGAAGGTTACTCGCCGTCGTGAATGGTGGTGAGGCGGACTACTTCAAACTCTTTCTTGCCTGCAGGCGTGGCCACCTCGATTTCGTCGCCGACCCTGCGGTTGAGGAGCGCCTTGCCGATGGGGGAGTTCGTGGAGATGAGGCCCTTTTCGGCGTCGGCTTCCTCGGTGCTGACAAGCTTGTATTCGATCTTCACGTTGCGTTGTACGTCCAAAACCGTGAGCCGGGAACCGTAGCCCGAGCGATCCCTCGGGATGTTGCTGAGGTTCAGCATGCCTAGATCACCCATACGTTTCTTGAGATGGCCGATTTTGGCGTTGACGTAACTCTGGCGCTCTTTGGCGGATTTGTATTCGGCGTTTTCGGAAAGATCCCCGTGGGCGCGGGCCACCGCGATCTCCTTGGGGAGTTCGACGTTGAGCTCGTGCGAAAGCGCGTCGATTTCTTTTTGCAGCTTCTGCTTGATCTTGGCGATCGGGTCGGACATGGCAGTTGGCCGTCAGTTCGCTAAAAAAGTCTGCGGAGTCCAGGACCTAAGGATGGTTCGCCGGACCCCGCGCAAACAAATATTATAGATGCAGACGAATTGAAGTCACAAGGGGAAGCGTGATATTGCCGCGAAATTCATCGTTTCCGCGTAACTGCAGCGTGCTTTCGAGGCCGAATGGCGGGCCACATTCGGCCGCGTGGGAAGTTTCGGCGGGATTCAACGGACTTTTACTTCGAGGGTCTGGGTTTTGGTGTTGCCGGCAGCGTCCGAGATGGTCAGCGTGTACGTCGTTGTCTTAGCGGGGGTTACATCCACGCACCGGGAATAGGAGGGCCAGACGGGATTGGACTGAGGTTCCAGTTTGACCGATTTGGCGTTGGCCACGCCGTAACACAATTGAACGGTTTCGCCGCGATGAATCACCGCAGGAACGGCATAGAAATTCTGAATGGCCAGCTCCTTTCCGCCGAGCTGTTCGACGGCGATGCGGTCCTGTTCCTGTTGCTTGAGCGTTCTCTCCTCCTTCGCGTGCTTTTCAATCGTTCGGTTTTCCTGCCAGCGGGAAAAAAGAACCCAGCCCACGACGAGCACGGCGATGGCGAGCGCCGTCCAGGAGTAAAGGAAGGGATTCTTGAAGAAGGATTTGGGTTGCGTATCCGGTTGAGCCAACATGCATGCACCCTGCCACAAGGCTTGCACATTAAAAATAACGCGGAAGGGCCTCCTAAACAAAGAGGCTGCGGGCGTCCGGCGCGCCTTCAATCCGGCAAGGTTGCGCCGGACGTGATCGTGAATTTTGTGGAAGCGCCTTTGGTCTGTGGCTGGCCGGGGCCAGCGACCGGCTGGCCGCCGCCGACCCAAACATCGACAGCTCCGGGAACGACCCGGCGAATTCCGCTCTCGTCCACAATGCTCAGGTCTCGGTCGCGCAGCGTGAAACTTACGGACTGCGAAGCGGCGGCGTTGAGATGGATTCGTTGGAATCCCGCGAGAGCGCGAATCGGAGCTCCCTCGACGCCGGGATGCGACAGATAAAGCTGCACAACTTCGTCGCCGGAGACGGAACTCGAGTTCGTCACGCGAACGGAGACGGTGAGCGCGCCGCCGGCAGCAAACTGATCCGGGATTACTTTCGCGTCCGAATAATTGAAGGAGGAAAAACTCAAACCGTAGCCGAAAGGATAGAGCGGCTGTTCGGTGAAATAACGGTAGGTCCTGCCGGCCATGGAATAGCTGCCGAAAGGGGGAAGCTGAGCGACGGATTTATAGAAAGTGACCGGCAGGCGCCCGGCAGGATTGTAATCGCCAGAAAGAACATCGGCGACGGCCGCGCCACCTTCCTCGCCTGGATACCAGGCTTCGAGGATGGCGGCCGCATGTTCCTGAGCCCAGTTGACGGCAAGCGCGCTTCCATTCGTGAGAACCACGATCAGCGGCTTTCCCGTGGCGGCAACGGATTCCAAAAGTTCCTGCTGAGGCCGGGGAAGATTGAGGTCCACGCGGTCGCCTCCGAAAAAGCCAGGATCGCTGGAATCGCTTTCCTCGCCTTCAAGCTGCGGAGTGATGCCAACCACGGCGATAACGACATCCGCCTTGCGGGCAGCGTTGACGGCTTCCTGAGCCAGATTTGGCGGAACCCAAAGGAGCCGGGCGGTGGACTCCCAGGAATGGTAGAAGTATTCCATGCGGAGCGGATAAGCGCGGCCGGCCTGCAGATGAACCAGGGTCGTCATCGTGCGAGTGCCATGCGGGCCCCAGTCGTCCAAGATCTTTTTTCCGTCGAGATAGATGCGGTAGCCGCCGTCCGTGCAGCCGCCCAGGCGGTAATCCCCGTCGATGGGCGCGACGAGTTCGCCCGACCAACGGACAGAGTAGTTTTGCGCGGGAACTCCGGGGCCGGGCGAAACATTGTTCCAATCGAAATTAACGGCCGCATCAACGCGCTTCAGAACGGGAGTTCCTGAGAGTCCGGTGTTAGGGAAATATTCCGCAGCGAGGCCTGGCTGAGAGCTTGTGCCGCCCGTGCGAAGGGACGCGGCTGGGACAACAACGGCGCTTGTCTCGGTGACGGGGGCGCCGATGGCGGCGACGATCTTGGCATTGCGAAAGCGCTTTCGAATGCCGTCCAGGATCGTCGTATAGCTGGAAGGAGTGCCATTGTAATTGCCGAGCAGCACATTCAGGGAATCGTCGTTGGGGCCGACGACGGCGATGTTTTTCGCAGAAGGTTTCAGAGGCAGGGTGCCGCGTTCGTTCTTCAGCAGGACGATGGATTTGCGTGCGGCTTCGAGGGCCAACTGGCGATGCGCAGGAGTGTCGTTGTCGGCGAGAGTCAGTTTCGACCAGGGCACGCGGTCCGGCGGGTCAAACATGCCGAGGCGGAAGCGCGCTGCGAAGAGGCGCTTCACCGCGCGATCAATGTCTTCGCGAGAAAGGAGGCGATTTTGAACGGCGAAGGGCAGCGCGCGGAATTCCGGGCCGCAGCTTAAGTCCGTTCCCGCTTTGACCGCGAGAGCCGCGGCCTGTTCGAGAGTGAGTACGTAGCCGTGGCCTTGATGCAGGTCGCTGATGGCCCAGCAGTCCGAGACGACGTAGCCTTTGAAACCCCATTTATTGCGCAGAGCGTCAAAAAGAAGGTGATTTGCGCAGGCCGGTTCGCCGCGCACCGCGTTATAGGCGCACATGATCGAATCGGCCCCTCCTTCCACGATCGTGGCGCGAAAAGCGGGAGCGTAGGTGTCCGCCAGATCGTGGAGGGATACCGGCACGTCAAAACGATGACGAAGAACTTCCGGGCCGCTGTGAACGGCGAAGTGCTTGGGTGTGGATACGGTCTTCAGATAGTTCGCGTCATTGCTTTGCAAGCCGGTAACGAATGCCACGCCGATGCGGCTGGTAAGAAATGGATCTTCTCCGTAGGTTTCCTGGCCGCGCCCCCAGCGTGGGTCGCGAAAGATGTTGATGTTGGGTGGGCGACCAAAAGGTGAGACCGAAGTAGCGGCCCATGTTTCCGTGCTGAATTGCATCGTTGTATTTGGCGCGCGCTTCGGTGGAGATCACATCGGCGATGCGATGGACCAGATCTGTGTCCCACGTGGCCGCAAGGCCAATGGCCTGGGGGAAGACGGTGGCATTTCCGGCGCGGGCGACGCCGTGCAGCCCCTCGTTCCACCAGTTGTATGCGGGAATGCCGAGACGTGGAATGGCGGGCGCGACATCCTGCATTTGCGAGGTTTTTTCCTCGAGAGTCATGCGGGAGACAAGATCGTTCACGCGTTCGTCGAGAGGGAGACTTGGATCCAGATACGGCGCGCCGGCGGGTTCCTTCGTTGCAGGACTGGGCGAAGGAGCCTGCGCCGCCGAGCGAAGGGTGCTGAGCAGCAGAAAAAGCAAAACGGCAAGAAGCGGAAAGAATCGGTTGGACACGGCGGAGATTCTCTCTCAGTGGGTGCACGGAGTCCACTCACGGTTGCGCCGGAAAATCCGGCGGGAGTTTCCGAACGCTCGTTTCGCGCTTGCACCGATGCGAAAGCGGCTATGAAACGTGAGTGACTAACGCGAACGGCATTCTATATAATTGCCGCCGCGATGCCAAATCGAGAAACGCCACGCGCTGCGGCCAACCAGGCGGCGAACCTTGCGGTTCCACTTTTGCGTTGCGACAGGCGGGGCAGATGAATTTCGAATTCACGGAAAAGACAAAGGATCTGCAACGCCGGCTGCAAGCGTTCATGGATGAGCACATTTATCCGAACGAAGAGCGTTTTCTGGATGAAATCGAGCGCGATCGCTGGAAACCGGCGCGCATCATCGAAGAACTGAAACCGAAGGCCCGCGCGGCGGGCTTGTGGAATTTATTCTTGCCCGATGACGAAAACGGAGCTGGACTGACAAATTTAGAATACGCGCCGTTGTGCGAGATTATGGGCCGGAGCCCGATGGCTGCCGAAGCGTTCAACTGTTCTGCGCCGGATACGGGGAACATGGAGGCGCTGGCACGCTATGGGACGGCGGAGCAAAAAGAAAAATGGCTGAAACCACTGCTGGCCGGCGAAATCCGGTCGTGCTTCGCAATGACCGAACCGGATGTCGCGTCGTCGGACGCGACGAACATCAGCGCGCGAATTGTCCGGGAGGGAAATGAGTACGTAATTCAAGGGCGGAAATGGTGGTCCTCGGGTGCGGGCGACCTACGGTGCAAAATTGCGATCTTTATGGGCAAAACGGACCCTGCGGCTCCGTTACACAAACAGCAGTCCATGGTGCTGGTTCCGCTGGACGCGCCAGGAATCAAGATTGTACGGATGCTGTCGGTGTTTGGCTACGATCACGCGCCGCACGGTCATGCCGAAATCATTTTTGAAAACGTTCGCGTTCCGGCGACCAATATGCTGCTGGGCGAAGGGCGGGGATTCGAGATTGCGCAAGGGCGGCTCGGGCCCGGGCGCATCCATCACTGCATGCGATGCATCGGCGTCGCGGAGCGGGCGTTGGAAGGAATGTGCAAACGCGTGCAGACGCGCGTGGCTTTCGGGAAAGCGCTTGCCGAACAGGGAACCATTCGCGCGGGCATCGCGAAGTCCCGGATGGAGATCGAGCAGGCGCGTCTCTTGACGCTGAAAGCTGCGTACATGATGGATACGGTTGGAAACAAGGCGGCCCGCGACGAGATCGCGATGATCAAGGTGGTCGCGCCGAATGTAACACTGCGTGTGCTCGACCGCGCCATTCAAGCGCATGGAGGCGCAGGTGTTTCACAGGACACCTTCCTGGCCGCGGCCTGGGCCAATGTGCGTACGCTGCGACTCGCCGATGGGCCGGACGAAGTTCACATGGAATCCATCGCCAAGCATGAACTGGGCAAATGGGCGAAGGCACAGAAACAATCCGCTGCAAAATAATTTTCACAGTTTTCGCTTCGAAGCAGGAGAGCCAAATGCCGCAAGTAGTAATCCCTTCCCTGGACTCATTGAAAGAATTGGTGGGCCAAGAAATCGGCGGCAGCGAGTGGTTTGCGATCACGCAGGACCGGATTCAGCGATTTGCGGAAGCCACGGAAGACCGGCAGTGGATTCACCTGGATCGGGAGCGCGCTGAGCGCGAATCGCCTTACCGAACGACAATTGCCCATGGCTTCCTGACGCTTTCCCTCATCAGTTGTCTCGCGAAACAAGCCATCGAGATTCGAACAGGCGTGCGGATGGCCGTGAATTATGGCCTGAACCGCGTGCGATTCCCCGCACCGGTTCGCGTGGATTCAAGGATTCGCGCGCGCTTTACACTGGCGGCGCTCAAAGAAATTCCCGGCGCTCTGGAAGCTGTCTTTTCCGTGTCCGTGGAGGGCGAGCGGATGGACAAGCCATGCTGTGCAGCAGAATGGATTGTGCGCTACTACCGATAGCACAATGGCCGGCGATGACGCACCGAGGCTTTTATGATTGAAAGAATACCGGGCGATCCGTTTCAGATGGCGCCCGTTTCGGCGGTTCGAAGAGAAGCAAGCAAAAGGTTTTTGATGAGTTCGGGCATGGAGGCAAAGCGCGGATCGTTCGTCAGGCCCAGATGATAACGGTAGTAAATCTGCTGGATGATGACGGCAATTTTGAATCGCGCAAAAGCGAGATAAAAGACCATGTTTGAAACATCGCGCGCGGCGGCTTTTGTATACCGCTGAACGAGTTCGGCGCGCGTGAGACTCCGCGGAAAGTTGGTAGGACCCCAGCGAATCTTTTGCAGCTCGTCGGGATCTTTCGGATCGATCCAGTACGCCAGCGTCGTCCCCAGGTCGCTCAGGGGATCGCCGATGGTGCACATCTCCCAATCCAAGACGCCTACAATTTTCGACGATGTCCTGCGAATCCAAGACCACGTTGTCATATTTGTAGTCGTTGTGAATGAGAGCGGCATCGCTCGAAGGCGGCAGATGACCGTTCATCCAAGAAGAAATGCGGCCGACTTCGGGAAGATCATGCGTTCGCGAGCCATGATACCGTTCGATCCAACCGCGCACTTGCCGTTCCAAGTAGCCTTGTGGCTTGCCGAGATCGGCCAGGCCGATGGCTTCATAATCGAGACGATGAAGGCACGCGAGATTATCAATCAACGACTCGCTTAAGCGCCGCGCGGTGTCAGCCGAAAATTGCAATTCTGGCGGCGGGTCTCTCCGGAGGATGACGCCTCGGATTGGTTTCATCAGATAAAAAGGCGCGCCCAAGACCGATTCGTCATCACAGTAACAGAGGACTTCCGGAGCGGGGGGATAGACGCCGTGGAGCCTAGAGAGAACATGGAACTCTCGTCCCATGTCATGCGCGGATTTCACCTTGCTGCCGAAAGGAGGGCGACGAAGAACGAATTCCTTGCCGCCCAGAGAAACGGCGTACGTCAGATTCGAATGGCCGCTGGGATACTGCTGGACCGTGAGCGGCCCGCGTTCGCCTGGAAAGTGAGCGCGGAGAAAAGGCTCCAGTTTGAGCAAGTCCAACTCTTCGCCGGCGCGCATCGTGGTTGGGCGATCCCGAAGATCGGGCATCTCTTATTCTCCGCTGCGGGAAAAATTGGGCATTTCCGTTTGCTTTGCGCTGCCCAGCGTTGACCGCGCTCATCGCATCTTTGTCTTTCGCTCACCTGTAGGTTTGCAACGATAAGTCGTCCAGATGAGGCGTGCTAGGCAGTGGCGGTCCGTGGCTTATTGAATTCGGCGAACGCCCTGCCCTGCTCGGCGAGTTGCTTCAGGAGCGGCGCGGGCGCCCAGATTTCATCGTGCCGCTTCTCGAATTCGCGGATTCGTTCGTAAACGGTTTTCAAGCCAACGGTGTCCGCATACCACATGGGACCACCGCCGCGCAGAGCATAGCCCTCTTCGAGGATTCGAGCGCCTTCGTTCACGAGCGCGTAAAGGCAGCGATCGACAATTTCTTCAGCGGAGATTTGCCGCTGGGGAATCCCTGCTTCGGCGGCCCACTTCCTTACCAATTGCGTCACTTCAGGATCGGGAAGGGCACGCCGCTGTTCGTCATATTTGTACCAGCCGACGCCGGTTTTTTGCCCATAACGCCCTAGCTCGCAAAGTTTGTCCTCGGCAAACGGCTGGCGAATACCGGGCTTCTGCAAGTGACGATATTCTTTGCGGATGCGCCAGCCGACATCGAGACCCGCGAGATCCCCTGTGGCCAATGGCCCCATTGCCATGCCGAAGTCGTAGAGCGCTTTATCCACGGCCTCGACGCCAGCGCCCTCTTCGACGAGAAACTGCGCTTCGCGACGGTACGGGCCAAACATGCGGTTGCCTACAAAGCCCGTGCAATTGCCGACGAGAACGCCGATTTTCCCGAGCCTTTTCGAAAGCTGCATACAGGTCGCGATGACTTCCTTGCTTGTCGCCTGGCCTCTTACGATTTCGAGCAAACGCATGACGTTGGCCGGGCTGAAGAAATGCGTTCCGATCACAGACGGGAGCCGCGAGGTAGCCGATGCAATTTCGTCAATGCTCAGCGTGGAGGTGTTGGTTGCAAGAATGGTGCCGGGCCTGCACACGCGATCGAGTTCAGCAAATACTTCTTTCTTGAGGGCCATGCCTTCGAAGACGGCTTCGACGACCATGTCCACACCGGAGAAGCCATCGAAGCTGAGGGTGGGTTCGATGAGCTTCAAGCGCTCATCAATGTACTGCTGTGTGAAGCGGCCGCGCTTGACGGAATTCGCGTAATTCTTTTGAATGTTGGCAAGTCCGCGATCCAGCGCCGCGCGGTCCACTTCCTTCAAAAGAACCGGAATTCCAGCGTTGGCAAAAACCATGGCGATTCCGCCGCCCATGGTTCCGGCCCCTACAATGGCAACGTTGTTTACGGGAAGGACGGACGTTTCCTTGGGGATATCCGGGATCCTGGCAACTTCCCTTTCACCGAAGAAAACGTGAATGAGGGCTCTGGACTGATCCGAGAAAAGACATTCGAGGAAAAGCTTCTGTTCTATCTGACAGCCCTCTTCAAAAGACAATTTCGTCGCGGCTTCCACGGCGTCGATGGCGGCGAGCGGGGCCATCATCCCGCGCTGCTTCTTGCGCGCGGCTTCCCGAGCGGCGGCGAAAATGGGAGCGTTCTGCTCAGGGGCGCCGAGCTTGTCTTTGCGCTCGCATGTTTTCGGCGCGGGCTTTCCCGCAACTTCGCGCGCGAAGGCCACAGCGCCGGACAAGAGGTCGCCATCAATCAGACGGTCGAGAATTCCCGCCTGCAAGGCGTCTTGCGCCTTGATGGGATTGCCTTCCGCGCACATCTCCACGGCCTTTGCGACTCCGGCAAGGCGAGGAAGCCGCTGCGTTCCCGCGGCGCCAGGGATGAGCCCAAGCTTCACTTCCGGCTGTCCCACCTGCGCGTTCGGAACAGCGACGCGGTAATGCCCGGCCATCGCTAACTCCAGGCCGCCGCCGAAGGCAGTTCCGTGAATGGCCATAACCAGAGGTTTGCGGCAATCTTCGATCTTTAGAAGCAAGGGAAGAAGTCCCGGGCCGCGGGATTTGCCCGCTGTCATCTTGCCGAATTCCTTGATGTCCGCGCCCGCGACGAAGGTGCGGCCACCTCCGATCAGGACGGCCGCCTGGATGTCCCCATCTTTCTGGAGCTGCTCGATGGCTTCCGCGATGCCCTCCGGGACGCCCGGGCTCAAGGCGTTGACGGGAGGATTGTTGATGGTGATGATGGCGACGTCGTTGTCTTTGGTGAGTTGAACCAGATCGCTCATGGCGGTGGGCTCTCTCCTTTTAATTCTCAGGCGCTCTTGGCGGATGCCGCGCCGGAGTCAATCACGACACGAGCGACGCGCGCCCGATGCTCTTTTTAGGCTGTTTGTCCTCCATCCACAACCAGCACATGTCCAGTGACGAAATTGGAAGCGTCGGACGCCAGAAAGACGGCTGCGCCCTTTAAATCATTTTCACCTCCGAAACGGCCCAATGGCACTCTCTTCAGGAAGGGCTCCCGGTTTCGCTCGATGACAACTTCAGACATGTTTGTAGGGAACCATCCGGGAGCAATGGCATTCACCTGGATATTGTGCATGCCCCATTTGCACGCCAGGTCTTTCGTGAAACTGATGACGCCACCCTTGCTGGCGTGATAGCCGATAGCCTGCAGTTCGGGCGGCGCTCCACGAAGGCCGGCGACGGACGCAATATTGATGATCTTGCCTCGTTTTTGCGCAATCAGGACCTTGCCCACGGCTTGCGAGAACAGAAACGTTCCGGTCAGATTGGTTTCGATGACTTTGTTCCAATGCTCGAGGCGCATCTCTTCCACAGGCGCGCCCCAGGAAGTGCCGGCATTGTTGATCAAGACATCGATCCTGCCGAATTCGGAGACGGTTGCGTCTACCACTTCCTGGACGTTGCCTGGGTTCTTCACGTCGCAACCCAGTGCCCGGGTCCTTACGCCGAGTTGGTGCAATTCCTCTGCCGCCCGTTGGCATCGCTCCTTCTTGCGAGCACAAAGCACTAGATTCGCGCCCATCTCCGCGAGGCCTTCGGCCATCTGGCGCCCCAGTCCAACGGACCCTCCCGTGATGATGGCCACACGCCCGGTGAGATCAAAAAGCTCTTTTGTGTTCATGACCGGTAGTTCGCGGTCTGACCCATTCTTGTTTGGTGCCCAGGCGGCATCGAACGTGAGCCGTGGCAAGAGAGCACAAATTCTCACTCACCCGCCGAAATTCCCTGTCGCGGGCTGTCTGAAAATAATGACTCGCACCGGGTAGTTCCTGGCGCAAGGATCACATCAGCCTTCAAGGGGACTTTGCCGACGACACCGGGGACGGCACCGCCCGCAATCGTGCTCTCCACATTTAGAAAGTCAAGCGCAACCCAAGCTGGATTTCGCGCTTCAGGAAGGCCGATGTGAAACCCAGCGGCTTGCTCGGCGATGAAGCGCTGGATCCGCTCAAATCAAACGGCGGGGCGAGAACTCCCACGACATTATTGACGCTCGCAAAGGTTGTCCGGTTGAAAAGGTTGAAACCCTCCGCGAGCAATTGCAAGCGGGCCTTCTCAGTCAACTTGAACTGACGGCTCAAACGCAGATCGAACGTGACATCGTTTGGACCGATACCGGTGTTGCGCCCCGCTCCTGGCGGGCGGTCATTCGTGCTGTGCCGGTCATTATTCACGTTCGTTCCAGCCAGCAAGTTGAACGGATGCGCGCTGTTGTAACGAACGATCGGCGACAACTGAAAATCAGCGAGGATGGGGTTCTTCCAGGGACTCTCAAGCATCCCCGCAAACACGATCTTGTGCCGCTGATCAAAAGTAGAAAGGCCGCGTTCTCCGGCAAGGTTGGTCTGATCTGCCGGACCATAATCGCTGTTGAAATCCGTCACTTGGTCGATCGCCTTGCTGTAGGTGTAGCTCCCGAACAAGGTGAAGTGCTGACTCATGCGCTTCTTAACCTCCAGGATCCCGCCCTGGTAGACGGCTCCTCCAAGAGACGAATACTGGTTGTTTTGGAGAAGCAGCGGATTCACAAAGCAATTGACGATGTTTGCGCCCGCGCATGGGAACCCCGCACTCGTACTCCACTGCCGGAAGGGGATGTTTGCGGGTCCAGCAGGCACGAACGGCGCCGGCAATAGGTTGGTGTCGATCGCCACAGGGCAGTCCGATGGTATGAACGTAGATGTAGCTCCCGGAAACGGATACTCCTTTCGCGATCTCTCGCTCGATGCCAAACTCCGCCTGCAGTGCGTATGGGTTTCGGTAGCCCGGCTGGCCGCTGAAGAGCACCGAGAGCGGCGGAACAGGTCCGGTATGTGTGACGGCAATGCCAAACTGCGCTAGATCGGCCGGAGTTATGCAGGCGGCGTTTCCCGGTGCCGGTGTAGTGCATTGAATCTTGCCCTGGGCAAAGAGCGTCTGGAAGATGGCCGCGGAAGTCAGCGAAGGATTTCCAGGAGCGCCGGTAAGGGGCACAAAGATTTGAGCGATCTGGCGGAATCCATTGACGAGCCCCAGAGTTTGCACCACGTCGGCGATCTGGCCATAGACGGGCGAGTAGAAGATTCCGTACCCGCCGCGGATCACCGTCTTGTGGTCGTTGAGGGGATCCCAGGCAAAGGAGACGCGAGGCGCGAAGTTGTTTTTGTCCGTGTTGAGCGGACCGTATTGCGCGTCGATCTCATAGCGGACGCCAAAGTTGAACGTAAAGTTTGGACGGAGTTTCCAGGAATCCAGCCAGAAGCCAGCGCCAAAGGGTCTGGGGTAGTTATAGACAGGATTGTCGAAGCCCTGCTGATAGAACTGCGGCAGCCCCAGCGAAACGGTCTGGAGCGAGTTGAGGACGGCTGGACTTACTCCGGTAAGTCCGCAGGCTGCCGCCGGCGCTGCCAGGCAGGGGCTGAGGAGCCCCCCAGGCAGGCTGCCGAAAACGAACCGACCGGGGAAAAAGGTATGCGACTCGCTATGATTTCCTCGATAGAGAAAGTAGCCACCCATCTTCATGGTGTGGTGGCCGCGGATCATCGTGAAGTTGTCCGCCGCTTCGTAACGACGCGTGATCGTTAGATTGGGCAGAAAGATTTGCGTGCCCAGGTTCGCGAATCCGGGGATATCCAGCCCGACCTCGCCTGGCTCATTGGGAATTACGTTGAAGCTGGTGTAGGCCCACTGCGCGCGGGCCTCATTCTGATTGCGAGGGCCGAAAAGGTGATACCAGGCAGCCTGGGCGGTGTGTTCATAATCGTGAATGGAGCTACCTCTGGAGAAGCCCACGAGAGATTGCACGTCAGGGTTCTCTTCCCGGTCCCGTCCGTACCTGTACGCGATCGTGAGTTGGTTTGCATCGCTGAAATGGTGATCGAAGCGGCCGGAGGCAAGGTACTGCCGCGTATTGTAAGAAAACAGCCCCCCATTATTTTCAAATTGATTCACTAGAAAGATATTCCTCGCGGCAGCGCCAGCGCTTAGGCCAGTCGACTGCGAGACCGTCAAAGCGCTGGTCAGCAGGGCGGCACATGTGGCTGCGGGGATGGCGGGCTGCCCGTTGAGGCAAGGCACCGTTGCAGCTCCTCTGGCCGCCAGGGCGTTCAAGATGGCGACCTGGTTGTTGGTGGGAACTGGAACACCCTTGACAAGGATAGGGCTACCGTTGTCAGGCCGGAAAACACTCGTATTCGTAAGCAAGGGAACGGCGTTTTGCGCATCTTGTCGCAAACCCTCAAACGCGGCAAAAAGAAAGCTCTTGTCCTTCTTAAACGGAAGGCCCGCGGATCCACCGTACTGCTGGCGATTCAGCGAGTTCTTGAGCGGAGTGCCCGTGGAATCGGGCTGGGCCGGATTGAACACGGCCCCGGGCCCCAGCGCCTGGCTGATCGCGAACGGGTTACTGGCATCCATCGCATCGTTCCGGAAGAATCCGTAAAGACTTCCATGAACCTGGTTTGAGCCGGACTTCAATATGATGTTGATGGACGCTCCGCTGGCCCCTCCAAGCTCTGCGGTATAGTTGCTGCGGTTGACCTGAAACTCCTGAACCGCATCCTGGCTCACGGTGAGGCGGACGCCGCCCGAATCGTCGTTCGCTTCCCCCCCGTCGACGGTGACGCTGTTGCCCCTCCCATTGCTGCCGTAAAAAGAGAGGCCGCTTTGCGGGGTCTGCTTGACGCGAAAATCTTGGTCGGAAGCTACCCGAGTGGAATTAGAGACGCCGGGCATCAACAAAGTAAAGGTGAGGTAGTCCCGGCGGTCGATGGGCAGTTCCTTGATGTACCGTTCGCTGATCGTGTCGGCTTGGTGGCCTCTCTCTGTTTCAACGACCGGCGCTTCCGTCGTCACTTCGACAATTTGCGAGCCCGTCGAGATTTTCAGGTGAAAATCCAGAACGACAGTTTGTCCCACGGTCACAATCACATCCTTAATCTTTTCGATCTGGAAACCGGACGCATGGATGGTCACCGTGTATGTTGCAGGCGGGAGTCCGGTCAACTGATATTCTCCGTTCCCGTCGGACTCTCCCGTGCGCCGGATTCCCTTATCGGGTTCCTCGGCAGTGATTGCGGCCTTTGGCACGAGCGCCCCAGCAGGGTCGGTTACTGTACCCCGGATGTCGCCGGAAGAGCCCACACCCTGCCCGCGCGCCGCAGGGCTGACCGAAAAGAAACACAGCGCAGACACCAAGACATTTGCCAGTAAGGTTGATTTCATAATTCCTCCTGGTCCACACAAGACATCACGAATCTCTTTTCGAGTACGCCCAAGCTCGCTCTGCTCCTCAAAAGCAAGAATCCGGCTACGACAGCTACTAGCTCGGATTCTCTTTTATATTCCAGGCTCACTGTCGAGCACCCGGCATTGCGGCGGACTCCGGATCGTTTTTCAGGAGCCACCCCTCGACGGCGGAATTCAAAATTATGATAGTCCCTATCATGTATTAAGCACTAACGTCAAGACTGAAGTGTGCAGCCTTCGATGAGAAGCGTCATGCCGCACGGTCAGTCCATCCCAGTTCCTTCTCCGGATCCGCCGGGGCGGACTGCGCGTCTGGTCCCGCGCGGAAAATTGTCATCGTCGATTCGTATACAGGCGACGAATGTCAAGGTGAAGTGTCGCTACGTGCAAATCGGAATGGCATACGCCGCAAGCCTCAACGGCAATCAGAACTTCATTCTGGTTGGGTTTTGGCCGTTCGACTTCTTCGATCGAGCGCGGACGCTTGAATTCGTGGAGAACGGCGGTTCTCATAAGGAGGGCAATCGTTTAGGGCTTGGCGGCCCGCAGGAAGAACTCCACTGCGCTGCGCACGCGCTCGCTCAACTTGTGAGGCCCTGTGAGATCCACAGCCCACTGTCGAACGACGGTGTTAAAAAGCCCTTCCATGAATTCCGCAATGTGCACAACTGGAAAAGCGCGCGTCACATCTCCGCGTTCCTGGCCTTGTGCGAGTATCTCTCGGAGCAGGCTGACGCTGGCTTCCTCGGGTCCCCGCATGTCGGGTGAACGAACGGGATCCATCGCCCCAGCAAGCACCACGGCTTGCCAGAGTGGGCGGTCAGCTTCCGCAATCTTGGCTATCGTTTCATAAAACCGGCGCAAGCGCTCTGCCGTTGAGGCCTTGCTGGAAAGCTCCGACTTCAGTCTCTCCGCCTGACAGGCGAAGCCTCTTTTGCCCACTTCACGCAACACGGCGTCCTTGCTCGGGAAATAGCGGAAGAAAGTCGGCTGGCTGACTTCCAAAACATGCACGATGTCGTCAATCCGCGTGTTCTCATACCCTCGTTCGCGGAAAAGGCGCAGCGCTGTTTCCACGATCTGCTGGCGAAGCCGCGCTTTCTTGCGCTCCCGAAGGCCGGGGAGTTCACGGCCAGCTTCCGTTCCGGGCTGCGAAGGGACGGGTTTCCGTTTCAGGCCGTGGCGTGTTTTGGAATTAGCGTGGGGCGTGGCCGACGAATGGCCTTGGGCGCACTTGGCACGCGGCATGATTCGATCTTCTCCTCGACGTTTTGGTTCACGCGCCATACGGGTCGCGCAGCAGAAATTATGACAGTCAATCTAACATTATAGCGACTAACGTCAAATTGAAAAAAGAATCCGTGGGATTCAAGACAAGAACGGGAAACGACTTCAGGGGCGTGCATGCCGAACGACCGAGCGCGGCTTTGGCGACATGGTGGGCAGCAACGCGTTTGAATAAGCAATCGGAGGTAGCGACGTGCGAGAGAGCGCCGTCGGCGTATCGCGCTGCCATCGCGATATCACAATTTCGCAAGAGCCGCCGAGCGTTCGAGTGCAAGACTCTCAGCTCTCTGATTGATCACTATGCTCCCATCATCAAGGTATGCGCGTTTGCTACGAACGCGCCCAGGCAAGATTATTAGCCTGCGCCTCACCCGTGCACCAGAGTCTTGCGCAACCACTTGTGACCAGACGGGTTGGATAAAACTGGCGGAGAGGGGGGGATTCGAACCCCCGGTAGAGGTTTTAGCCCCTACAACGGTTTAGCAAACCGCCGCATTCAGCCGCTCTGCCACCTCTCCTCCAATATTTCCAATACTTTAGCACAGTTCTCTAATTTATTTGGTCCGCTTTTGGTGCACTATAACAACGAAACTGTGGCCGTCCAGAGAATGCAGATAGCATAAGTCCTGCAAAATCAATCCGCACTTTGATTGGAATTCGCTGGCGCGGTTGGGAAAACCGCCGCCTTTGGGTATCGGGAAACCCGAGGGTTAAAACCTCGAGTCATTAATCCACCGCTCCTCAGTCCCCACATATTCGGTGAGTGTCGCCTCCCAAGGAACGATTTGGATTCTCGCAAGGGACAACGCGTCTGGCGAATGCCATTTGTTCAGTATGCGAGCTTTCATCGCGTGCGTCTTCAGATCGGAGTCCGTGATGTTGTTTGGGCCGGGAAACCCCTCATTGGAGTGCCGAGAGTGCACAACCCGACCTGAGAGAACGAGAAAAAGTCTTTCCAGCCGCACGTTTCCTTTTCAAATTGAGGAATCAAACCGGTGGCCACTTCCCCGGAACGATAGAAAGCTCGCTCAACAGAGGAATGACCTGTATCGCACAGAACCGGGTGGGGTGACGCATGAAGGCGCGACCCATTCCAAGTGGATGGCTTTACTCTCAAATTCCAGAATGCGCAGATCAGATCCTTCCGGGCTCGTGCTTGCAAAGCAGGTGCTCTCGCAAACTGAGCTGCACGCCCATCAGGTGCAGCCTTCACTCTATCAGATGCTTACAGCAACTACGTAAACACCTTTAACTTTGATTCTCGATCCATTCGGTCCGAGAACGCACTTTTTCGACAGAAAGTTGGAATAGTAATTCGTTCCCGCCGCGCCCTCCGGACAGAATGCAAACGTTATCATGATTTCTATAACTGGAAATATCGTTGGTGGGCAACACCGAGTTCATGAAGTTGAATCGGGCTGAACGAGAAGGTAGATACCAGCGGAAGAAAACAGACTGGGGGTCGAGAACGGCGGCAAAGTGAGCATTACAAGAGAGAGCCTCACTCGCGCACGCCGGGATCATGCGGCATCTCGATGATGAGTTTGTCTCCTTTCGCTACAATCCAAGGTTTGTGAGTCTTGATGTCGATCGTCAAATCCAATTCAACCGTGCGCAGGTGTGAGATAGACTCCCCATGCCCCTTGGAGTAACAACTCGGGCGGTCAAGCTGAGGTGATCCAATGAATCTGTCAATCGTTCATTGTCGATCGGTGACATCGATTGGTGTTCTGGGGCTTCTAGTGGGTTCGCTCAATTGCGTCATCTTGGCTGAGGAGACAACTTCACAAGGTTTGCGCGTGACGGTTAGCCCTACAACGGGAGACTATGCCATCGGACAACTCGGCACCGCCGCGGACGTATTGACCGCTAGTGTCGCCGCGAAGGTAGATGGGCGTTGGCTTCACGCCCGCGATTATCCGAAGCATTCAATCGCCGAGTCCATCGTGAACGATGATTTGGGGACTGCTCATGAATGGACGGTGAGGCACTCAGGACTTGAAGGCGCTCCCGAGCTGATTTGTACACTGCATTCTTACAGGGACAAACCATTCGGCGACATCCAAGTTCAGGTGCTGGAGAACGCGGGGAGAACAATCCACATCCAGGCCATTCGTCCGATCGAAGCGAGACAAAACAGGATTCTCGATTTGGGCGGGCCGGCCGCTTTAGACCGGGTTCTCTCAGACAGTTTTAGCGAAGACCGCCCTGCCCTGAAAATCCGCGACCTTGGGGATGTGGAAGGCATGCATCGCGGAGTCGGCAGCCAGCTTTTGTACAATCGGCAGAGTCACGTCAGTTTTTTTGTCGGCGCGCTCACTTCCAATCGCTTTCTGACCGTGTCCCGTCTTCACGTCGGCGGCTCATTGAACGCCCCGCAAATCGAGGCATTCGAGGTTGACTCTACGGGCACGACCGAACTGACCAAAGAGAACTCCCTGAAACAATCGCCGTCTGAAGATCAAATGGAACTGAGCCTTGCTGTTGCGCCGGGTGCAGCTTTGGATTCCGAGAGACTCTTTTTCGGCGTGAGCGGCGACTACCACTCCCAATTGGAAACATATGGTTCGCTGATTCGCGTGCTCCATCACGCTCGGACTTCGTCTCCCTCTCCGATGGGCTGGTGGAGCTGGACCGCTTATTATTTCGGACTCAATGAAGGCACGGCATTAACCAACGCTCACTGGCTGGCTCAACATTTGAAGTCGCTGGGATATCAGTTCTTCCACATTGATGAGGGGTATCAGTACGCCCGAGGCGAATACGCTACGCCAGACTCCACACTTTTCCCGAATGGTATGGCTGCGCTGGAACGAAGGATTCGCAGCGAAGGTTTGATTCCCGGCGTGTGGACCGCGCCCTTCCAGGTTGCGGACCGGTCTTGGATCTATGAAAATCATCGCGACTGGCTGGTGCACAACGCGAAAGGTGATCCGATCCGCATCGGGCAGGTTGGTGGCAAGGACCGGTTATTTGTGCTCGATACAACGAATCCCGGCGCTCAGGAGTATTTGCGTAAGACTTACTCGACGCTGGCAAACGAATGGAATATTGGGTATATCAAGTTGGATTTCATGGAAGATACAGCCGTCGAAGGGTTCTTTTACCGGCCCAATACTACCGCACTCGAAGCTCAAAAAATTGGTTTACAAATCATTCGGCAAGCCGTCGGAGAGCAAGTGCTTCTCGACAAGGATGGAAGCCCAATGCT
>QHYF01000033.1 GCA_003224075.1 Acidobacteriota bacterium | reverse complement strand
GTCTTCATAATCGTTGATCGTAATCCGGTCAATCTTCCCTTGAATCGTGGTGTCGACCGTCTCGGTCGCATGCGTCGAGCGAATATTTCCCATCTCGCATATCGGATAATCCGCTGAGAGCTTCAATCCTGCCGAAGTATGGAACGGAGTTTCGCCGCGGCAGGAGATGGGTTCAGGAAAACGGAGAGAATTGAGGTAGTCTAGGCGGGCGGTGGTCGCACCTTATCAAGTCGAGGAAGGACGGGAGAAGAAGCGGGCGGCGCTACTGAGCGTAGGGTCCGCGGTGCTGCTGGTCTCCCTCAAGACGTTTTTGGTGGTCAGAACGGGAAGCCTAGGGGTTCTCTCGGAAGCATTGCACTCCGGCCTCGACCTCGTTGCCGCGATCATTACGTTTCTCTCGGTGCGGATGTCCGATCAGCCCGCGGATGAGCGGCATCCTTACGGCCACGGCAAATTCGAAAATTTTTCGGCATTTGTCGAAACCGGGCTGCTGGCTCTGACTGCTCTTTACATCGTTTACGAGGCCTTTGACCGGCTCTTTTTCCGCAGCGTGCACATCCAGCCGAGCATGACCGCGATCCTGGTGCTGCTGGTGGCCTTGTCGATCGATCTCACACGCGCGCGCGCACTGAGGTACGTGGCGAGAAAATACTCCAGCGACGCACTCGAGGCGGATGCGCTTCATTTTTCGACTGACGTATGGAGCACGATCGTCGTTATTTCCGGAGTCGGACTGGTGTGGGCCGGTGAAACTTGGAACTTGTCCTGGCTGATTTACGCCGATGCATTGGCCGCGCTGGCGGTCGCGGCCGTCATTTTGTGGGTTGGCGCACAACTCGGCAGGCGGACACTCGACGCGCTTCTGGATGTGGCCCCGGAAGGCTTGCAGCAGGAGATTGCAAAAGCCGTCGCGCGCATGGACGGCGTGCTGGACGTCGATCGCGTGCGCGTGCGGCGCGCCGGGAATCGCCACTTTGTAGATGCCACTGTCAGCGTCGCGCGGACGGCAAGCCTCGAACAGGTGCATGCCCTGAGCGACGCCATTGAAAAACGAATTGGCGAGATTGTTCCCTCGGACGTGATGGTGCACGCCGAACCGCGGGCCCCGCAGGGCGAACATTTGTTCGAAGCGATTCGCGCGTCAGCCCAGAGCATGGGCCTCGCCATTCATGACTTGACCGCGGTGCAGCAGGATGGCCGGCTCTTCATCGAGCTGCACCTGGAGGTCGATGAGAATCTCAGCCTGCGCGACGCGCATCGTCAGGCCAGCAAGTTGGAAGAGAAGATTCGCAATCTGCGCGACGGCCAGGTTGAGGTGAACATTCACATCGAGCCGCTGGGGAGGCACATCGCGACACCCGACGCAGGTCTCGGCGAGATGAAGCAGCTTTCGAGGGCGATCGAGGAGTTTCTGAACCGTCTGCCGTGGGAATTCGATGAGCTGGTAAATTGCCACGACGTTCGCGCGCGGCAAGTGGAGCACCGGATTCTGGTGTCATGCCACTGCACGATGAAGAGCGCGCTCCCGATCACGCAGATCCACGACGTGACTGCGGCGTTGGAGGACCGCGTGAAGGAAAAGTTCCCCCAGATTTTTCGCGTTACGATTCATCCCGAGCCATTTGAAGAAAAGTAGTCAAAAGTCGTGGCACTCCTTCGATTTCGTTGACGCTGGTGCCGTGCGCTAAGCCACTTCGGCAGGGGGCGCAAAGACCTGGGCCGCCAGAGCGATCAAAGCGGGAAAACACACGAGCACGTAACGCGGCTCGGGTGTTTCGAGAGTGGTAAGAAACGCGGTGCGGAGCAAAATGAATAGGGCCAGAAATGCCACCACCGGCCGGGCCGCTGTCTTCGAACGCCAGAGCCGCACAGCCCCCCAGAGGCCCAGCCCCACATAGAAGATGTTCAGCAGGAAGAGTAAGCTCGTAACTTCCTGGTCGACGGGATCATCTTCTCGCATTTGCGCAAGAGGGAAAACGTGTCCGGAGACTGGCAACAATTCGATGCGCGGGGTAAACCAGATCGTGACGGCGCGCGCTGCAGGTAGCCATACGTAGGTTCGCAGCGGATGGCGGGCAGTTCTTTCACGGGCGATTTGGGCGAAGACCGCGTCTTCCTCAGGTGTGAGAGTCAAATCTTCGTTGTATTGTTCGAGGACGGCCGCGACGCGCTGTTTTTCCTCCGGAGTATCGAATGCGCGCGAGGGGATTTCTTCCGCGTCGATGGGTTCTTCATTGAGCTTCCAAGGAACTAGGTAGCAATCGCGCACGCGGTAAAGCCAGGTCTTCTCCCAAGCCATCAACCCGTACGGAACTAATTCACCCGGGAGATTCGAATTCTTCGGCGCAAGAAATTGAAACTCATGCAGAGTTATGGCATTGCGTATGCCCCAGGGCGCCAGCGGGAGCAAGCACAAAAGGCCGGTCAAGAGAACCGTGCGGATTGCGCGACCGAGTTCGCCTTGACGAAGCAAAACAAAAAGAAGAACCATCCAGGCCGTAATGAGAAGTAGCGGAGTTTCCGGGCGGAATAATGTTCCGAAGCCGACGGAAATGCCGCCAAGCACCGCTAGATACCAGAAGTCGTTGCCGAGCACCATGTACTTCTCGACGATGCGAAAACCTCTATCGTGCGAGCGAGCGACGAGCAGAGAGAGAAAGAGCGTCGCGGCCGCCGTCAGAAACACCGCAAAAACTTCCGTGAGCGGGACGGTCGTATAATTTGCCGTGAAGGGGCACAACACGGAGAGCCACAAGGCCGCAGTGAAGACACGGCGGAGACGCGCCTGTTTATTCACCATGAACAAGAGCATCGTAGCCAGACCTGCGGTTACCAGGCAGGTGGCCAGATCCACGGCTACCTGAACGAGCATGACCCCGAGGCGCGCGTCCTCACCCGCGCGGCTTGTGAGAGCATAGATCAGGGCAAGAAACGCGGGATAACCAGGCATGCGCAGATCGACAGGGGTTACCGCGCCGCCCACGGTCATTCCGTAGACGTGGTGCTTGAGCCAGTTCGCGGCGATTTGTTCATAAAGAACCGTGTCGCCGGAATTAGCGGGGAACTTCAGCACGAAAAACAGCCGCAGGGAAAGTCCTGCGGCTAACGCAACAAGGGGATTCGAGAAAATTCGCTTCATCGATGAAACGCATCTTACAATAGAGTAGACGGAATACAGCAGACGGACGCAGTTCCAGCCTGATGTCCCGCTCCCTGCCGTACCGCCAGGTAAAAAGGATTCATGAAGGAACGCCGGCCTATATTTTACGACGCGGAGCGTGTGCGCTGGCGCCGCACGCGGCGCGTTATGGAAATCACGGGAGCCCTTTTGACCGTATTGCTGGCCTATTTTTTCGTGACGATCGCCGTCAGCGTGGAATTGCCCGCCGGGCTGCTGCCGGATACCAAACCCAGATATCAAGGTTTCAAGTCGAAAAAGAAGCCCGGGCCAACGCGAGAAGGCCGGCATCGCCGCGTGGCGAATATCGGAACCGTGCCGGCGAGCTATGATCCGCTGCGCGCGGCATTCTTCGTGAGCTGGGATCCTAACAGTCTAGCTTCACTCAAAAAACACTACAAAGACATCGACCTTCTGATTCCCGAGCAGTTGCATGCCGTCACGCCGGACGGCGCGCTCACCATTGTAGATTACGAACGCGGGCAAAACACCGTCAAAGCCGCGCCCGCGGAAGCCATTGGGCTGCTGAAGGACGACAAGCTGCACCAGTGGATGAAATCGTTCACGCCTCCTTTGGAGCTCCCCATGATGGGTCTGGTGAACAATTACGACGGCGTGAACTGGCGCATCAAGGAAATGATGCAGATGCTGGCGAATCCGACTGCGCGGCAGAAGCTGGTGCGGGATATTGTCGAATACGCCGCGGAATCGCACGAGGCCGGTATTGTCGTCGATTTTGAGGAAGTCCCCGACTCGAGCCAGGCGCACTTCCGCGCGTTCATCGGTGAATTGGCGCCCGCAATGCACGCCGTTGGTCTGAAGCTGATGATCGCCCTGCCGGCCCGCGACGATGCCTATGATTACGAATATTTCGGCAAGCAGTGCGACGCCATCGTGCTGATGAATTACGACCAGCACTGGCCGTATTCCCCGCCGGGCCCTATCGCGGCGCAGGACTGGTTTGCGGAGAACTTGCGGCAAGTGCTCGAAGTCGTTCCGGCGCAAAAAATTGTCGTGGGGATAGCGAATTATGCCTACGACTGGGCCGCCGCACCGAAAAAAAGGTACGGGGCGGCAGAGGAGGTCAGCATTCAGGAGGCCTTGCTGCACGCCGACGAATCCGACGCGAACGTCGAATTCGACGGCGATTCGCTGAATCCGCACTATTCGTATTATGACGAACACAACCGCGTACATCAGGTGTGGTTCCTCGATGCAATCACGGCGTACAACGAACTGCGTGTGAGTGAAAGACTGGCTGTGCAGGGCACGGCGCTGTGGAGGTTAGGCTCGGCAGATACTTCCATCTGGCCGGCCTGGGACGCCACGCGGCCCGACGATGCGACCCGGCAGAAACTCACCGATCTGCCTCCGGGCCCGGATCTGATCCTGGAAGGCGACGGTGACATCTGGCATTTCACGGACAAACCCAAGCGTGGCCGGCGTTCCTTCGAATACGACGCGCGGAGCGATCTTTTCACCGACGAAAACTACGACGCCATTCCTCTCTCCTACAACATCGACCAACTCGGTGCAGCAAACAAGAAGATCGTGATTTCTTTTGACGACGGTCCCGACCCCCAATGGACTCCGAAGATGCTGGACATCTTGAAGCAGAAAAACGTTCCCGCCGTTTTCTTCGTGATCGGCAACATGGCCAACCAGCGTCCGGACATCCTCCAGCGCGAATATGCCGAGGGTCACGAGATCGGGAATCACACCTTCACCCATCCAAGATTCGACGACATACCGCAAAGCGAATTGCGCTGGCAGCTGAACCTGACGCAGCGGCTCATTGAGAGCACCTTAGGAGTGAAGTCGATTCTCTTCCGGCCGCCGTACGGCATCGATCATCAGCCGGAGTACGCGGAAGAAGTCTCGCAACTCCCGCTCGCGCAGGAAATGGGCTACCTGATTGTCGGCCAGCGCATTGATCCGGATGACTGGAGTCTGCGGGACGGAAAACCAATCCCGGCTAAAGAAATTGTTGACAGCGTGCTAAGGCAAGCGGACAAAGGCAACATCATTCTTCTGCATGACGGCGGCGGCGACCGCAGCCAGACGCTGACGGCTCTTCCCAAGGTCATCGACGCGCTGCGGGTGCGGGGATATCAGTTTGTTTCCGTGGCCGACCTGCTCGGAAAGACTCGGGCGAAGGTGATGGTGCCACTCTCCTCCGAAGAGAGGCTGGAAGCGCGGATCGACGGAGTTATCTTTTCACTCTTCCAGTGGTTCCGCTTTTCCATCGGAACAATTTTTGTCCTAGGCATCGTGCTGGTAAGCGGCCGCGCTTTGATCATCGGGCTGCTGGCTCTGATCGAGAAGCTCCGGCCAGATTACGCCGTGATTCCGGACCCGCCGCCGAGCGTGACCGTCTTGATCCCGGCGCACAACGAAGAAAGCGTGATCGTGCAAACCATGACTTCGGTTCTCTTCTCGGACTCGAAGGATTTGCGCATCATCGTTGTGAATGACGGGTCCGCGGATAAGACCGGTGAACTTCTGGAAGCGAACTTTTCGCGCGAGCCGCGCGTCCGCATCATTCACCAGTTGAATCGTGGAAAAGCGGCGGCTTTGAGTGTGGCCATGTCCCAGGCGGACACCGAAATTGTCGTGACTATCGACGCGGACACGGAAATCGAGCCGGACGCCATCAGCAAACTGGTTCGCCATTTCTCGGATCCCAAGGTCGGTGCGGTTGCGGGCAACGTGAAGGTCGGCAACCGTTCGCGCTGGCTGACGCGCTGGCAAGCCCTCGAGTACGTCACCAGCCAGAACATGGAGAAACGCGCGTTCGACCTGTTGAACTGCATTACGGTTGTGCCCGGCGCGCTCGGCGCGTGGCGCAAGAAAGCCATTGAAGCTGCGGGCGGGATCACTGCAGACACGGTCGCCGAGGACGCCGATCTGACCATAGCGATTCGGCGTCTCGGTTGGCGCGTCAGCTACGACGAAGAAGCCATCGCCTGGACCGAAGCCCCGGAAAAGCCGGGACAGCTCATCCGCCAGCGATTCCGCTGGACCTTCGGCACCTTGCAGTCCTTCTGGAAGCATGGCGACACGCTTCTGCGCCCGAAATACGGGACGCTTGGCTGGATCGCGTTGCCGAATATTTTCGTGTTCCAGTTGGTGCTGCCGCTGATTTCGCCCATCATTGATCTCATGTTTTTCGGTTCGGTGCTGCTCTGGGGACTGGCTCAGTTCCGCGTTACAAGGGTGCCGCAACTCTGGACCGCGTCGGACGTGGAGAAATCGGTGCTCTTCTTTCTTGGATTCCTGCTCATCGACGTATTGACTTGCATCGTGGCGTTCGCCTTGGAACGCAAGGAAGACTGGACTTTGCTCATTCCTGTACTATTGCAGCGCTTTTACTATCGTCAACTGATGTACGTTGTCCTTTTCCGTTCCGTGAAGGAAGCGGTCAGCGGCCGGCCCGTCGGATGGCGCGGCGTTGAGCCGGAGTTGCCAGCTCCGAAAGCTCCGGCCACCATGGCCCCTGCCTGACCCGCGATGGCCTGCTCACGGCCCATTCCTTTGCGCGTCTGAGTTAGTGGGCGTTCCCTTTATGCTCCAGCCTTGCGTGCCGCCGATCTGCGCTCAACTTGGACTGGATTCTGTAGATTTTCATCTGTGCGCGGGGTTGATGTAGGATATCGGTCTGCTAAAGGAGGATCCATGGCCATCAGCTTCACTCTGAACGGCAAGCCTCAGTCCGTCGACGTCAGCCCTGACATGCCTCTCCTTTGGGTGCTCCGCGACACGTTAAACATGACCGGCACGAAGTTCGGCTGCGGTATGGCGCTTTGTGGAGCCTGTACCGTGCACATCAATGGGGAAGCGACTCGCTCTTGCATTACAACGATCTCCAGCGTCGCCGGCAAGAAAATTACCACCATCGAAGGGCTCTCTGCCGGTGGCAGCCATCCCGTGCAGCAGGCCTGGATGGAAGAGGACGTTCCGCAGTGCGGCTACTGCCAGTCCGGACAGATCATGTCCGCGGTTGCGCTGCTTTCGAAAAAACCCAACCCCACCGACGCCGACATTGATGATGCCATGAGCGGCAACATCTGCCGCTGTGGCACCTACCAGCGCATCCGCAAGGCCATTCACCGTGCCGCGTCAATGCAGCCAGGTAAGGCCAAGTCCGCCGCCTAGCTTTTTCACGACCGTTCCCCACTCTGTAAATACCGAGGTGTCCTATGGAGACAGCTTCCGTTATAAACCGTCGTAACTTTCTAAAAAAGAGCGCAGCAGGCGGAGTGGCGCTGGTTATCGGCTTTCATCTTAGGTCGAGCACCTTTGCGGATCAGGCCCAGGAACAGGAAAAGAAGCCGGTCAATCCCTTCGACGCCTGGGTACGCGTAACTCCGGACAATCGCGTCACGCTCATCCTCGGGAAGTCAGAGATGGGCCAAGGCATCATGACGGCGCTGCCGATGATCCTGGCCGAGGAACTCTGCGTCGATTGGAGGCAGGTGAAGGTTGAGCAAGCGCCGACGAATCCCAAGATCTATGATCACGGCACCGGCGGGAGCGGCAGCGTTTCCGGCTCCTGGCTGCCGTTGCGGCGCGCAGGAGCGTCGGCACGGGAAATGCTCGTGAGCGCCGCGGCACAGCGGTGGAACGCTAGCCGGGACACCTGCAAAGCGCAGGATGGAGGCGTTTTGCATGGCGCGCGCAAGAATTTTCTGACTTACGGCGAACTGGTTGAAGATGCGGCCAAGCTCCCGATCCCTGACTTCAACACTGTCCCGCTCAAGAATCCCGACGATTTTACAATCGTCGGCCGCGACACGCGGCGTTTCGAGAGCCGCGACAAAGCTACTGGAGCCGCGAAATTTGGCCTCGATTCGCGCGTGCCCGGTATGCTGTATGCCGTCATCGCTCGTTGTCCCGTTTTCGGCGGAAAAGTCAAATCCTTCGACGCTGCAAAAGCCAAAGCAGTGCCGGGCGTCCGGGACGTCTTCGCCATCGACCCCGTGGGCCAGGGGGCATTCACCGCCGGTGGAGTGGCTGTCCTCGCGGAAAATTCCTGGGCCGCCATGCAGGGCTGCAAAGCTCTCCAAATTACCTGGGACGAAGGCTCAGCCGCTTCGGAATCTTCCGACTCGCTCCGCAAACAGTTTCTAGATAATGCGACAAAGCCGGGGAAGATTGTTCGAAACGATGGCGACGCGGACACGGCTCTGTCTGGGGCTGCAAAAAAGACCGAGGCCACTTATGAGTTCCCCTTTGCCGCGCACGCCACCATGGAGCCGATGAATTGCGCCGTGTACATTCAGGCGGACCACGCCGAAGCCTGGATTCCGACCCAAGCGCCCCAGTGGGCGCAGGGCGTCATCGCGCAGACCGCCAAATTGCCTCCCGAAAAAGTAATCGTGCACACCACCTTGATGGGCGGTGGCTTTGGCCGGCGCTATCAGGCGGATTTCGTGATGGAAGCAGCGCAAGTCGCGAAGGCCGCCGGCAAACCGGTGATGGTGCTGTGGACGCGCGAAGACGACATGCAGCATGATTTTTACCGTCCCGCTTCTTATCACAAATTGTCGGGCGTTCTCGACGCTCAGGGAAATCTCGCCGCCTGGAAACACTTCCAGACTTCCACTTCCATTGAAGCGATGTGGAATCCCAAGGGCGAAGAGACCCCGGAAAAATCTGAGTTCGCCACTGCAGCGTTCATCCCTTATCAGACGCCGAACTATCGCATCGAATACGCGCTCGCAAAGTCTTCCGTGCCGCGCGCCTGGTGGCGCTCGGTCGAGCATTCCACCAGCGGCTTCGTCGTCGAATCGTTCGTCGACGAACTGGCTAAGGCCGCCGACGCCGACCCGCTGGAATTCCGTCTCCGGCTCATTGGAGACGACCGGAGAATCCCAGACTTCACCAACCCGAAGGAAAACAAGCCTCTGAACACTGCCCGGCTCAAGGGCGTTCTTCGCCTCGCTGCCGAAAAGGCCGGCTGGGGCAAGCCGCTTCCAAAAGGTGTCGCTCGCGGCATCGCGGGATACTATTCCTTTGAAAGCTACACCGCCGCCGTCGCCGAAGTCGGCGTCAAGAACGGCGGTGTGAAGGTGCACCGACTGGTTTACGCCGTGGATTGCGGCCGTCCGATCAATGCGGAGGGCATCCGCGCTCAAGTCGAGAGCGCCGCGATCTACGGCCTCTCTGCTGCATTGCACGACGCCATCACCATCCAGGGAGGCCGCGTCGAACAATCGAATTTCCACGACTACCAGATGCCGCGTATCAGCGAAACTCCGAAGACCGAAGTCCACGTCATAATGAGCAAGGAAGAGCCAACGGGAATCGGCGAACCTGGCCTGCCGGTCGTCGTTCCTGCGGTTTGCAACGCGATCTTCGCGGCCAGCGGAAAGCGAATCCATCGCCTGCCAATTCGCGCCGAAGACCTGGCATAGCCCCAGGCTCTCCGCTTATTGCAGAATAACGTGTGCTTCTGAATCCGACTTTTATTGCCGCGATTCCACTGGCGATCTGGATTTATCTCTTTCTTGCCCGGGGAAATTTTTGGCGGCTGCGCGAAGACACGATTGAACCGAAGCCACTCGAGAATTGGCCGCGCGTCGTGGCCGTCGTTCCAGCGCGCAACGAGGCGGAAACCATCGTCCGCGCCATCGCTTCCCTAGCACAGCAGGATTATCCCGGCGAATTCTCCGTTATCGTCGTCGATGACCACAGCGAAGATGACACGACTGCGCTCGCGCGGCAAGCCGCGCAAGAGCCCGGCGTGGCACGGCGAATCACGACTCATCGAGCCACAGAACTCCCGTCCGGCTGGACCGGAAAACTTTGGGCCTTGAGCGAAGGTGCTCGTGCAGCGGCCGCAGATGCTCCGGCATTCTTCTGGTTCACCGATGCAGATATAGTCCACGCACCAAACACGTTGCGCCGGTTGGTCTCCCGCGCGGAAAAGGAATCTCTGGACCTCGCTTCGCTGATGGTGTTGCTTCGGGCGAAGACCCTTCCGGAGCGGCTGCTGGTACCTCCCTTTCTCTTTTTCTTTTTGATGCTCTATCCGCCGCAGTGGACCGCCGACCCAAAAGCCCGCACGGCAGGCGCGGCCGGCGGATGCATTCTGCTGCGGCGCAGCGCGCTGGAACGCATCGGAGGTCTTGCAGCGATTTGCGGCGAAGTGATTGACGATTGCGCCTTGGCCCGCGCCGCGAAGAAGAGCGGCGGAAAAATCTGGATGGGGCTCACGCGCGAGAGCTTGAGCTTGCGCGTTTACGGCAGCTTCGCGGAAATTCGCGACATGATTGCGCGAACTGCGTTTACGCAGCTTCGCTACTCATCTGCTCTGCTGATCGCCACGCTCATCGGTCTCTTTGTGACCTATCTGCTCTCCTGGATTCTCTTTTTCGCTTATCCCGGCGAAGCCTGGGTCCTGGTCGACACAGCCATCGCGCTGATGACAGCTACTTGCTTGGTTACCGTGCGCTGTTACGGCCTCTCGCCACTGTGGGCGCTGACGCTGCCGATTGCGGCCGTGTTCTACGGCTATGCGACGTGCGTATCCGCGATACGATTCTGGCTGGGCCGCGGCGGGCAATGGAAAGGCCGCACGCAAGCCTCTCGAGGGATTTGATTCAGCGATAGCATGCATCTAAAATCCTGGTGATAGGCATCGGAATTTGCTATTCTTGTTAAAGCCAAGGTACAGGGCCGCATCCCGTCGACCGCTCTGCGGTCGCCTTTGAAAAAAGGAAGGGAGCGGCACCGGAGGTTACCATGAGCGTTGTTCCGAATGGCGGGAACGGAAAAATCACCGTACCCGATCTCCTGCAGCGCAAGGCTGCGGACCCCAACTCCAAGACACAAAAAATCACCTGCCTGACGGCCTACGATTATCCGACCGCGCGCCTGCTCGATGAAGCCGGCGTCGATGTCATCCTCGTAGGTGATTCACTCGGCATGGTCGTGCTAGGGCATGAGAGCACGCTGTCCGTCACGGTCGATGAGATGCTGCACCACACGCGCGCCGTGCGTCGCGGCACGCGCCGCGCGCTGCTCGTCGCGGACATGCCTTACGGCAGCTATCACACGGACACCGCAGAGTCACTGCGCAATGCCGTGCGCTTCGTCAAAGAAGCCGGAGCGGAGGCCGTGAAAGTGGAAGGCGGAGAGCGCCGCCTGGAGCTGATCGCGCGCCTGACGGAAGCGGAAATCCCGGTGATGGGCCACGTGGGGTTGACGCCGCAATCGGTGAACGCGCTGGGCGGTTATCGCGTCCAAGGAAAAACACCTGATGCAGCGGAGCAATTGATTCGCGATGCCCGCGCAGTGGAGGCATCCGGCGCGTTTGCGGTGGTTCTGGAGGCGGTGCCACGCGAACTGGCGGCGCAGATCACACGCGAATTGCGCATCCCCACGATCGGCATCGGCGCCGGCCCGGACTGTGACGGCCAGATTCTCGTCGTTCACGACATTCTGGGACTCACGTTCAGCCAGCCCCCGAAGTTTGCGCGCCAGTATGCCAACGTTGCGGAAATCATCTCGAACGCCGTGCGCGAATACTGCGAAGACGTGCGCAATAGCGGATTTCCATCGGACGCGGAGTCCTATCACGCGCCGCAGGCAACGAAAGTCCGCAAGACTGTTTTCATCGCGAGCTGAAGAGCCCGTGCGCTTCAACGCACCGACAGGAGCCTGAGATGACGCCGGAAGAGATGCGCATGCTGTACGACTACAACGCCTGGGCCAATCACCGGGCGATGGACGCAGCGTCCAAGCTCACCGCGGAACAATTCGTTCAGCCGATGGGCTCCAGCTTCGCATCGGTCCGCGACACGCTGGCGCATATCTACGGGGCCGAGTGGATTTGGCTGGAGCGCTTCCAGGGGCGCTCCCCCTCCTCTCTGCCCGAGACGGCGCAATTCAAGGACGCAGCGAGCCTGAGGGAACGCTGGAACGAGCACGAAACACGATTGCTCGCTTTCGTCAACGGATTGACCCAGGCGGATCTCGACCGCGTAATGGAATACAAGACGCTGAAGTTTGGTGTCTACCGCAACCCGCTCTGGCAATCGATGCAACATCTCGTCAATCACGGGTCCTACCATCGCGGCCAGGTCACCACGCTACTGCGGCAGCTCGGTGCCCAGCCGATCCTGACGGACCTCATGCACTTCTACCGCGAGCGCGCCACGGCTGCGGGCGCTTAGACGGAACTGCGCATCCGTTCCACGTGGAAACCATTCGAACCGTCGCCTGGATGAAAGAGCATGCGCGGCAAGCGCGCGCGGGAAACCGCATCGTGGGACTGGTGCCGACGATGGGGGCGCTCCACGCAGGGCACTTATCGCTAATCGAGCGGGCCAAGCGGGAGTGTTCGCCCGTAATTGCTTCTATTTTCGTCAATCCGAAACAATTTGGCGCGAACGAAGACTTCGCAAAATATCCGCGTGCTTTTGAAATTGACATGCAGAAGATGGAGCAAGCGGGCGTAGATTCGCTTTTTGCCCCGGAAGAATCCGAGATTTATCCGAATGGATTCTCGACCTACGTGAATGTGGAAGGACTGAGCGAGAGGCTCGAAGGACGCTCGCGGCCAGGTCATTTCCGTGGTGTCACGACCGTAGTGATGAAGTTGCTCCAGATTGTTCAGCCCAATTTTGCGTATTTCGGACGAAAAGACGCGCAGCAGGCGCGAATCATTACGCACATGGCGCGCGACTTGAATCTGGATACGGAAATTGTGGTTTGTCCTCTGGTGCGCGAGCCGGACGGCCTCGCGCTGTCCTCGCGGAATGCATACCTGAGCAAAGAGGAGCGCAAGGCTGCGCTCGTTTTGTATCGCGCGCTGGAAGCCGCGAAAAACGAGCTGACTCACGGGGTTCGCGATGCGGCGCAGTTGCAAACTAGTTTGCGCCGCAAACTAGAATCCGAACGTCTTGCGACCGCGGATTACGCGGAAGTTGTTGATGCGGAAAGATTTGAGCCGGTTTTGAAAGTCAATAAACCCTGCTACGTGCTGCTGGCTGTGTTCATCGGCAAAACGCGCTTAATCGACAATTTGTACGTCGAGCCAAAATCAACAGGCTCCGAAGAGCTGGTGTTTCACTTCTAGCTTCCTCGGCGCGCCGCCGGCTCTTTCTTCTGCTAGACTTTTACGAAGCCCTTAATTCTTCTGCGAGGTGACGGAGATGATTCCTCGAATTCGGACGATTCCCATTTTTCTTGTATTGGCGCTTGTTTTACCGGTCCTGGCGCGGCCGGGCGGTACCGTTCCCAAAGGCACGACTATCCACGTGGTCATCGATCAGTCCATCAGTTCGAAGGACGCGAAAGTCGGACAGAAGGTGACGGGAACCGTTTCTCAGAACGTGACTTCTGGGGGTAGGGTGGTGATCCCGAAAGGCTCGGTGGCCAAATTGTCGGTTAGCAGCGTGCAAGCATCGGGCAGACTATCCACTCCCGCCAAGCTTTGGCTGCGCCTGCGAACGATCACGGTAAATGGCAAGACCTACACGTTCGCGACAAGCGCCGCGGGACATACGATGGGCAGCAAAGCGAAGCGAGATACTGCGTTCATCGGGGGCGGCGCGGCCGGGGGCGCGATCATTGGCGCGCTGGCTGGCGGAGGCAAGGGAGCAGCCATCGGCGCGGCGGCGGGCGCTGGAGCCGGCACGGCGGGCGCAGCGGCAACGGGCAAGAAGGATGTTGAGTTTCCCGTGGAAACACGCCTGGTCTTCACGACGGAAACGGCGGTGGCCATTAACTGACTTTCGCGGCTCACCTCCAGCGAAGGGCTACCCATTCGAGACACGCTTTAGGACTTCGGCGGCGTGGCCTTTGGCCTTGACGCGCTCCCAGACCTCTTCGATTTTGCCGTCCTTTCCGATGAGGAAGGAACTACGAACGATGCCCATGAAGGTCCTGCCCATGAATTGCTTTTTCTGCCAGGCACCAAACTCTTCGATCGTCTTGTGATCCGGGTCGCTCAGCAGAGGGAAATTGATGTTTTTCTTTTGCTTGAACAACGCCTGGGCCTTGACGGAATCCGCGCTCATGCCGAGGATGGCCACTTTCAGCGTGTCGAATTTTGGCTTTGCGTCACGAAACTCGGACGCCTCAATCGCTCAACCCGAAGTGTTGGCTTTGGGAAAGAAATAGAGAAGGACGCGCCGGCCCTTGAAGTCCTTTAGGGACATCTCTTTCCCTTCGTCGGTTTGAAGGCGAAAGTTGGGGGCTGTGGTGCCAACTGTTAGCATAAGAAATTCCTCGTGTTAGACCTTGAAAGCTTACCAAGAAAAAGCGGACGGTCTAAGAAGGCCATCCCTACAAGAAAGCCCTGCGACCCCAGTGGCGGCTGGAAGCGGCAAGAGCAAACAAGAGGCTACCGCATCCAAAAAGTGAATCAAGAAAGAAGTTTGCGCAGGATGTTGTTGACGGCCTGCGGGTTGGCCTGACCGTGCGTGGCGCGCATGACCTGGCCGACAAAAAACTGGAAGACGCCTTCGTTGCCGGCTTTGAACTTGGTGACGTTGCCGGGATTTTTTTCGATGACATCGCGGGCGGCCTGCTCGATGGTATTTTCGCCGACCTGCGCGGCGAGACCTTCCGCGGCGACTATTTCGGAGGCGGCGCGGCCGGATTCGAACATGGTGGCGAAAACTTTTTTGCCAATCGCGCCGGTAATTTGGCTGGATTCAACCAACTTCACCAGGTCGGCGAGCGCAGCGGGCGAGACGGGGCTTTCAGCAATTTCCTTGGCGGAATCTTTCAACCGGCGAAGAAGCTCCGTTTGCATCCAGTTGGCAGCGGCTTTTCCGGGCGCTCCGGCCCTCACGACGGATTCAAAATAATCGGCAAGAGCGCGCGTGGCGGTGAGCACTTCGGCGTCGTATGGCGTAATGCCGTAGGTGCTGATGAAGCGGGCGCGCTTGGCTGCCGGCAATTCGGGGAGCGTGCGACGAACTTCTTCGCGCCAGGCGGCGCTGATGTGGACGGGAAGAAGATCGGGCTCCGGAAAATAACGGTAATCGTGCGCCCGCTCTTTCGAACGCATGGAAACGGTGTGTCCTTCGGCCTGATTCCAGAGGCGCGTTTCTTGCGAGAGGCGTCCGCCGGATTCGAGGACGCCGATGTGGCGCTCGATCTCGTACTCCAGAGCCTTTTGCAAGTAACGGAAGGAGTTGAGATTTTTTACTTCGACCTTGGTGCCGAATTCTTTCGAACCGCGCAAGCGGACGCTCACGTTGGCGTCACAGCGGAGCGAGCCTTCTTCCATGTTGCAATCGCTGACGCCGGTATAGAGCATGATCTGGCGGAGGGTGGTGAGATAGGCGTAGGCCTCTTCGGAGGAGCGGATGTCCGGCTCGGAGACGATTTCGCTGAGCGGGGTGCCACAGCGGTTGTAATCGATATAGGCCTTTTCCGCGGAATGCGCGAAGCCTTCGTGAAGATTTTTCGCGGCATCTTCTTCCAGGTGAAGACGGGTGATGCCGACGCGCTTTTTGGCGCCGCCGACTTCGATTTCGAGCCAGCCGCCGGTGGCGAGAGGCAATTCGTATTGCGAGATTTGATAGCCCTTGGGGAGGTCCGGGTAGAAGTAGTTTTTCCGGGCAAAACGCGAGCGTTCTTGAACCGTACAATTCAGGGCGAGCGCAGCGCGCATGGCCATTTCCACAGCGCGCTTGTTCAGTACGGGGAGAGTCCCCGGCAAACCAAGGCACACCGGGCAGACGTTGGAATTCGGCGGGTCGCCAAAGCGGGTGGAGCAGCCGCAGAAGATTTTCGTCTTGGTCAGGAGCTGGACGTGGACTTCCAAACCGATGACGGGCTCGTATTTCGCGAGCACTTCAGGCGGGATGGCCACCGCTTCTGAGGCTGATTTCGCCATAAGGAAATGAAGATTATAGCATCTGGCGGAGGCTCGCTGGATAGCTGGCGGTGGCCGCAGGCGAAGCTTACTGCATTTCGAAGCTGAGTTTATTGGGGCGCAACTGTGCTGCGCCCCCCCTAGAAAACTACGTAGAAGCGCACCGGCTGGGCGCACGCAGCGCAGGAATGAATCGTTCGGCGAGGGCGTAGCCGCCGAACAACAGGGTTACATAGAGAGCGTCGCCGGCGAGA
Source organism: Acidobacteriota bacterium (assembly GCA_003224075.1). Classification (GTDB taxonomy): domain Bacteria; phylum Acidobacteriota; class Terriglobia; order Acidiferrales; family UBA7541; genus Acidiferrum. Next base: position 17,423 of record QHYF01000033.1, on the reverse strand, counting down.
GTGTTCCAAAAGAAGGGAATCCCGGCCGCGTAACAGGCGGCGAGACCACCCAAGGTTCGGGGATAAAAGCTCCCGAGCGCCCAGACGCCAAAATTTGTGACGGTGAAAAACTGAATGGCGCCAAGAAGGGTTGCGCCGCCGACGCGGATCAGCGTGCGGCGATTTTGCAACCAGCGGCCGATGAGGACGCTGAGGAGAAAACTGGAGTAAACGACGGGCATAAGCTTGTGGAAGCCGATGAAAACATCACCTGCGAAGAGTGCCAGTAGCGGAAAGACAAATGTTAGGCGGCGATCACGGACCATCGCTCCGGAAAATAAGGCCATCGCGCCGACGGGGGCGAGATTCCATGGATGAGGGACAATCCGCAGTGCGGCAGTGAGAACGATTGCCGCGAAGGTGACGACTGTTCGAAAAATCAAATTTTCTTTCGGAAAAGCTTCCTTATTCATGGTGATAGTTGCTCCTCTCCTGGCTGTAAATCACAAAAAATAAATGAATCTCGATCAACGACGTCTCCCGTTCGAACGGGAATGGGAGAGCGGAAGATTGGACCGTCAAAAACAAAAGTGTGAAATTCGCCGTTTTCGCCGCAGGGATCGACGCCGGGCGGCAGATCCGGGAAGAAAGATTCATCGAGTTCACGCCCGGCGAAGCGGCGATCGAGAACCTTGGGATCCACGCAGACGGCGATGGCGCGGAATCGCTGGGCGTGGAAAAGACGGATGAGCTCGCGCGTGTCGCGCTTCCAGATGGGAAAAAGTGCGGTCATACCGATGCGCGCAAGGTTCTTCTCGCGATAAACGCGGAGGTCTTCGAGGAAAATGTCGCCGAAGGCGACCTTTCGAACGCCCTGCGCGTAGTGCACGCGCAGTGCTTCCTCCATGCGCGCTTCGTAGATGGGATTGACGCATTGCGGAGGGATGCGGACTTCGTGGAGCGGCAGGCCGATGGACCGCGCCTGACGCTCGAGAAGCTCACGGCGGACGCCGTGCATGCTGATGCGCTCGTAGCCTTCGGTGACGGTGGTGAGCAAGGCTGTGACTTGGACGTCGTCGCACTGGAGAATGGTGTGTAGCGCCATGGCGCTGTCCTTGCCGCCGCTCCAGCCGAAGAGAATGGGTTCAGGCGTCGACATAAAATGCTCCAAGAACGTTTGATCTTGCTGAGATGGGGCACAGCATCTCTCGACTCCGCCCGGGACAAGTGCTGCGCCCCCACAAAAAAGAAGTTTAGTTCCTGCCGCTGAAATCGTATCTCACGCCAGCGCGCACATCACGTCCGAGCGCCGGAAAGCCGATGGCGTCCTGATACTGCTTGTCGAAGAGGTTGGTAGCGCGGGCGCAGAGCGAGAGGCCACGGCTCACGTTATAGCTCGCCGCCAGGTCGAATCGCGCGTAGCCCGGGTTTTCAAATTGGGTGGGGCTGGCAAAATTGCTGTCGGTGCGACGTCCGGTGAAATAGCCAGAGAGATTCCAATTCATTCTGCGCCATCCAACGCTGACGATCAACGCTCCTGAATGCAGAGGCCGGCGAAGAAGCGGATTGCCAGGTTCGAGAGCAGGATCGGCGAAAGGATTGGCGGATTTGAGAACGCGCGTGTCGTCATAGGAATAGTTCCCGCGAAGCGCGAGCCAGCGAACGGGATGGGACTCCATGGAAAAATTCACGCCGCGGGCGCGGGCAAGGTCAGTGTTGAAATAATTGCCCGTGCCAAATGGACAGCCGGGAGTAATGGCGCCAGAAGCAAAACTGATTACATTGTGAAAGCGATTGGTGAAGTAATCAGCGGAGAGACGCAGCCTGTCGGAGCTCAGGAGCTGCTCGAAACCAACGTAGTAGGTGCGGCTACGTTCGGGGCGGAGCGAGGGATTGCCCGGATCGCAGGAATCGGTGGCGAAAGACTGCTCGAGCCCGGGTTCCTTGATGCCCTGGCCGTAGGAGGTGCGCAGCCGAGTGTCTCCCCAAAAGCCTTTGCCGTAACGCAAAGCGAGCGCGGCGCCAGCGCGCGGAACCACGCGTGTGCCAAAACTGCCGTTGGCTTCGGCGCGCGCGCCAGCGTTCAGCGTGAAGCGGCGGTGCAGCTGATAACGCGCGTCAAGAAAGCCGGCCTGATTGTCGCGGTGTGCGTGAAGCGAACCGGGAAAGCCGTTTTCCACCTCATTGGAGTAACCCGCAGCGACAACCCCCTGGCGGTAGTGGAAAGTGGACTGCTCCTGAAAACCGGCACGGTTCAATTGATCGATGAAAGCAGGAAACGGCGGATCGGCGCTGACGTCGAGAATGCGCGTTTCCGTGGCCATTAACTGATGTTCCCAATGTGAGCCGGTATGGAAATCCCAATTGAGATTTGCAGCGAGAACGTGCAGCCCGTCGCTGGCTGCCGGATTGGCCGGGCCCTGAAGCGTTGGGCCGGGAGTACCGGCGAAGCTGGAGTTGCTGCGAACCGTGAGGCGGAGACGATTGGCATCGGAAAATTTGTAGCCGAAGTTGCCGGAGAAGGAGCGATTCAAGAAAGCATCGTTCTGTCCCTGGCCGTCGGTGTGGAAATAAGAGGCCGAGGCTGAATAATCAATACCGCCGAGGAGGCCGCTGACTAGAGCGCCGCCGCGCACGCTGGAAAAGCTGCCGGCTTCCGTAAAAACATTGAAAGAAGGGACGCGTGTCGTGCCCCTGTGTGTGAAGAGCTGAATGACGCCGGACATGGCGTCGCTGCCATAGAGAGCGCTTTCGGCACCGTGAACGACCTCGACTTTGTCGATGTTGTCCAGACTCAGGTTTGAAAAACTGCGCACGAAACCACCTGGGTCGTTAAGGGGCGTGCCGTCGACAAGAACCTTGGTGTAATTGGAGTTTCCTCCGTCGAGGAAGAGTGTAGCCAGGCCACCGAACGGGCCGGTGCGGGCGATGCTGATACCGGGCTGCGTATAGAGAAGATCGGGAAGTGTGACGCTCTGGCGCTGGCCGATCTGCTGACCAGTGATTGCGTCCACTGGCGCGGAAGTGTGGCTGCTTTCGAGAGGCTCGGCGTTGGCGGTAACAACGACATTTTCGGAAATGCGCGCGATCTCGAGGCGAACGTCAAGCGCCCGGTTTTCCCCGGGCGCCAAGTTCAACACGAAGTCGCGGGCGACAAAGGACGCGCGTTGGAAGTGAATGCGGTAGCGCCCTGGCGGCAGGGTGAGGAGATACGCACCGTCCGGGCTGGAAACCGCAGACGAGATATGAGCGTTTGCGTCGCTCTCCAGCTGAGTGGTGATTTTGACATTGCCAACGCCATAGCTGGAGAGGTCCGTGAGTCTTCCCGAAAGATGAGCATCCTGGGAATTACCCTGGGCTTGCAAGGAGATGCCAACTGCAAAGGCTGCGAGAGAAAGAAAGGCAGTTCGAAGAAAAGTTGTTTTCATTTTGTCCTCCGCTCCCTCACGCGCGGGAGTTTGAAGGTTGTCCTGTGCGCGGTGAAAATCGCACGGGTTGCAGACTTCGCCGGTCTCCTGGCTTGGCGGCAATACCAGCTCACAGCCTTCCCGCGGCGCTGCCCGTCGTTTAAACTGCGACCCGTTACTGGGCCGCGAACGACAAACAGTTCGCTGCAGTGGTCTGTGGGCTACTCTTCCGCCCTACAGTCGCGCGGCGGCGACGGCTTCTTTCATGGTGATCCCGATCAGGCCGGAATCACCGAACCGTCTTCCCGAGCACGAAGTCTGCGGTAATTGTGATCCGCGGCGTACGGCCGCAGGGTTGGGGTGAACGAGTAAAACGGCTGCTACGTTCCAGCCAAAACGGTGACACGAGGCCGCCCCGAGGCGCCGAACTCCACCGAGAGCGGTGTCTGGAAAACTTGTTCAAGCAATTCGCGCCGATAAACGCTGGCAGGCGGGCCGAGGCGCAAACACCGGCCGCGGTGCATCAGCACCACTTGATCCGCATATTCCGCCGCGAGGTTCAGCTCGTGGGTGACCACAACGACGGTGTAGCGATTTTGCGCCGCCAGGCGCCGTAAGGCGTCCAGCAAACCGACCTGAGCCGCAATGTCCAGGTGAAGAGTGGGTTCGTCGAGGAGCAAAAGCAGGGGTTGCTGCGCCAAAGCGCGCGCCAGGATGACGCGCTGCTTTTCTCCGCCGGAGATTTGATCCATCCAGCGGTCGCTCAGACTCGCAGCGCCGACCTGGGCGAGGGCATTTTTGGCGATCATCACGTCGCGTTCGGATTCAAAGCGCAGGCTGCGCCCATGAGCATGGCGGCCTTGCAGAACGAATTCCCAAGCGCGCGCAGGGAAGAGCAGACGGCTCTCCTGCTGGACGACGGCGATGCGCTGGGCGCGGATTCGCGGCGCGAGCGTGTGGGTGACGAATCCGTTGAGCAGGATGCGCCCGGAAAGAGGATGGAGCGCGCCGGCGATCAATTTCAACAAGGTGGATTTGCCGCTGGCGTTGGGGCCTAGGATGGCGACGATTTCGCCGGGCCTGGCCTGAAAACTGGTCGCTTCCAGCGTAAAGAGCGGCGCTTGCGCCGGATTTGCGGAATAGGCATAGCTAACCTGTTCAACGCTCAAGCGTATCTCGTTGGCCAAGCGGCCCACCTCAGCGAGATGCCGAGCGTGAGATGAACCGCCAGTCATGCTAGCCTCCGGCGCAGGAGGTAAATGAAAAGCGGGGCACCGGCAATGGCGGTGACCGCGCCGACGGCAAGCTCCGCCGGCGCGACGACGGTGCGCGCCAGCGTATCCGCGAACACCACTGCAATGGCGCCGCCGAGGGCGGCCGTGGGCAGCAAGGTGCGATGGTCCGAGCCGAAGAGGAGACGCATGGCATGAGGAACGATCAGGCCGACGTAACCGATGGCGCCGCTCACCGAAACGGCCAACCCTGTCAGCAAAGACGCGGCAATATAGACGACCAGGCGAACACGCGGCACGTCCACGCCGAGATGCATCGCTTCTTTTTCTCCCGCAAGAAGCAAGTTCAAATCTCCTGCGGTCGTGTAAATCGCTCCCGTGGCCGCCAGGAAGCCGATGCCCAAAAACCAGTAGACGCTCTTCTGCGGAGAGGTGGAGAGATCACCCATGAGCCAGTACGCCAGGCCGCGGAGATTGCCGGTAAGGGTGTTCATTAGAAACATGATGATGGCCGAAAGGAAGGAGGCGGTGATGACGCCACCGAGAAGGAGTGTGCTGCTGTCGATCTGCCCTTGGCGGCGGCCGAGAAAATAAACTGCGGTGATGGTCGCGGCCGCTCCGAGAAAAGCGCCCAACGGAGTGAGCAACGCTGCAAACACGGGCGAAATGGTGAGGTGCGGTTCCGCGATGAGCGCGAGGATGGCGCCCAGCGCCGCTCCGCTGGAAACGCCAAGCACGTACGGATCCGCCAAGGGATTGCGGAGCAGCGCCTGAAAGCTGGTTCCGGCAACGGAGAGTGACGCACCGACAATGATGCCGAGAAGAATGCGCGGCAAGCGGATATTCACGATGATCAAGCCGTAATCGCTGGAGATTCCGCTGCTCTGCCCGAAAACAACACGCAGCAAGTCACGTCCCAGCGCATAAAGCGAAACAGGCACGGCGCCAAACTTCAGGGCGAGGACCACGACAAAAAACAGGATCACCAAAAGGAGCAAACATTGAAGTAAGAGACGATGCAACGTTAACGGGCGCATGCGCCGCCTCCTGAAGTCCTTCCGTCAGCCTGCGGGTCACGAGGGGAAAGGCAATCATGCGAGGAAAGCTGCTGGTTGCCGGCCGGATTTTCTTTTTCCAGCTTTTGTCTGCCATTCTCCGGTTTTTCAACGAAGGCGTCGGGGTGAAGCTGGCGTGCAAGATCTTCAATTGCCGTGACGATGCGCGGGGCGGGCCGGTTCACGGCATCGCTGATCACGGCGTAACGGCGATTGCTCACAGCATCCAAGATGCGCCACCCGGGAAATGTTGCCAGCACTTCGACCGTGGGAGGCGTCGTCTCGGCATGCGATGCGGCGAAAACGAGAAACTCCGGCTGCAGGCGGGCGACTTCTTCAAGGCTGACCTGCGGCCAGCTTTGCTCGGAGTCCACGATGGAAACCGCACCTGCCCGGTGCAACGCGTCGGCAATAAATGTGTCCTTGCCGACGGAGATGAGCGGCTGGGTCCAGACGACGAAGAGAACGCGCTTCGTCGGCAACGCACCAATCCGCCGTTGCAGATCGGCGAGCCGGTGTTGCATGTCGCTGGCAATTGCCGCGCCCCCCTCGGGGACGCCAAGAACGCCGGCCAGTTTTTCCGAAGAAGTGATGATTTCGTCCACGGTGTGCGGGTCGGTAGCGTAGGATGATATTCCCAATTCCGCGAGCGCACGAACGGTCTCGAGGCGGTTCAAGCTTTTGGTTACGAGAACGAGATCGGGATGCAGGGCCACGATCCGTTCGAGGCTGGGGTTGATGGCGCCTCCGACTTTTGCTTTTTTCTCGGCATCCGGCGGGTAATCACAGTAGTCGGTGTCCCCAACGAGACGATCCTGCAATCCGAGCGTGTAAATGGTTTCGGTTAAACTCGGCGCCAGGGAAACGATGCGGCGAACCGGTTGAGGAACGCGCACGTTGCGGCCAACCTCATCGGTGACTTCCCGAAAGGCCCGGGCTCCGGAAGAAACCGTTGGGGCGCTTTGTGCGCGCGAAGGGGCCGCACAGGACAAGAAGGCAGCGAGGGCAGTACAAGCTGCACTTCGGAGGCGCGGACAGGCTAGTATGTTCACGAATCTTCCCCGGCCAGAAATCCTCCGCAACAACAAAAAAGCCCCACGAGACACCCTGGGGCTTGCGGCATCGCTCTTTCTCGCGAAGAGTACGGCCCTCATCAGCGCGGGAGGGTGGCCTGGCTTACGGCATTTCAGCCGATCACAGTGGCGGGACCGCGGCCGATTCACACGGCCTTCCCCGCTTCCCGGGCCTGCAAATTGAAATTTCAGTGTATGCGGCGGTGGCGGGTGTGTCAAATGCGCGCCCTGCAAAAACCCCCCGCGGTTCAGCGATTCTTCCAGTTGGGCTTTCGTTTCTCGACCAGCGCGCGCAGACCTTCTTGCGAGTCTTCCAAACGATAAAGTTCATTCAAGAAAATATTCATCGAATGCTTGAGGCCATCGCGCAGAGATAGGCCCATGCCACCGAGAATCGCCTTTTTCGCCATCGTGAGCACGGGACCCGAATGACCGCTGATTCGGCCAACGAGATCCTCGACGGTTTTTCCCAGTTGGGCTTCCGGCACGAGGCGATTCACCATGCCGAGTTCCAACGCGCGTTCTGCGGTCACGGCTTCGCCGGTCAGGACCAGCTCCAGCGCGATCTTGGGTCCAACAAGGAAGGGCAGAATCGTTGATGCGAGCGGCGGAAACACGCCGATGGTGATCTCCGGCTGGGCAAATCGCGCCTTTGGTGTGGCAATGACGAGATCGCCGAAAGCCGCCAGCTCCGCGCCGCCGCCAATCGCCGGTCCGTTCACGACACAGACGACCGGCTTGCCAACTTCGAGCATTCCTGCAAAGGCCGCATGAAATGCATCAAGCATCTGGAAGACGCGCTGGGAAGTGTATTCACCAATGTCGATCCCGCCAGAAAAGACCTTGCAGGCAGAGTCGAGGACGATCAGTTTGACCTCATCGCGTTCACCAGCATGCGTGATTCCGTCGGCCAGCTCGCGCAACATGGCTTCATTGAGAAGATTGTGTTCAGGACGGCTGAGGGTCATCCGCGCGACTCCACCGTCGATGCGCAGTTTCACGTGCTGAAACTGCTCTGGCTTGCGCCGCTCCGGCTGGGTTATGAATTCTTCGGCGTTGACAGGCTCAATCATTCCCGTTCTCCTGCGAATACGTTGAGTTGAAACCGTGCGAGGGTCGTTGAATCAGGCCAAATTTGATGCTAACACGGCTCACCGAAGCGTTCTGGGCGAGACAATGGGTTGGTGCGTAAAAAGTTTGCATGGGTCTGGGGGGAATCCAGCCATAAGGGCCCAGGACCTATCAGACGGACAGTTTTTCTTCAGCTTCCATAATTTTTTGTTGTGGATCTCAATGCAATGGTTATTCTGTGAGCTGCCTCGATGAAGAAGAGCCAGGTAAAGGCGACATTGCCCACAAGAATGTCTAAAGGCGACGTTACCTCCAGTGAACAAACGGCTGTGGCGGTTCGAATGTCGGACCTGCACGATGCCGATGGATTCCCAACGCAATCTTCCTGGGAGATGGCGGCGCGATTGCAGTTTGACGCGGACTGGCAAGGCAAGAACGCAGATCCGGAAAAAGAGACAGAAGTGAGGCTCGTCTGGACTCCAGCATCGCTTTTTGTGCGATTTCGCGCAAAATATCGCAGCATTACGACTTTTCCTGATGCTGCGCCCAATGGCCGCCGCGATCAACTCTGGGACCGCGACGTCGTCGAAGTGTTTCTTCAAACCGACCCGTCAAATCCGCGGCGTTACAAAGAATTTGAAGTCAGCCCGAATGGATTTTGGATCGATCTCGACATCGCTCCAGGCGAGAAACGCGATTTGAAAAGTGGCTTGCAGCGCCGCGTGACGCTGGCCGAAGCTACGAAGACCTGGGTTGCGGAGCTTGCTCTACCCATGAGATGTCTTGTCGAGAGCTTCGATCCCGCGGCGACCTGGAGAGTGAATTTCTACCGGGTCGAAGGGCCTACCGAACCGCGGTTTTATTCAGCTTGGAGACCTACGCGAACGGCAGAGCCGAATTTCCATGTTCCGGAAGCGTTCGGCGAATTGGTCTTTGCCCCGTCTCCCTCGCCGCAGAGGTAGTGGATTTGCCGCAATACCGCGAGGAATCGATAGTGGCAACTCTCCTGGCTTTTCCTTATGCTTTCCCTGTGAATGGACGATCGCGGCAGTTTTTCCATTTCGCGGCTGAACGTTTTCTCCGGCCCTTCTTCTTGCTGGTGTTCGTTGTTGCAGATCTTTGCGGTGGCTCGGTCCCGCATGCGAGCCCACAGCAGAAGACGAGTGACTCTACTCCCGTCGTCACGAAAGTCGAACCTCCAAGCTGGTGGATAGATCTGACGCAGGAAGTCATGTTGCTGCTCTCCGGCCGCGACCTGGAAGCGACGCACGTTTCCTGCAATCTGCCGACTCTCCGCGTGCCACGCACGCAAGCCGCCGCCGGTGGGAATTATCTCTTCCTCTGGCTGAAAATCGGAGCAGACACGAAGCCGGGAACGGCTGTCTGCCGGATCACGACGCCAAAGGGAACGACAGCGTTCGAACTCCCCTTGGCCGCACGCACGCCCACGCTGGGCAAGTTTCAAGGTCTTTCGCAGGATGACGTCATTTACCTCATCATGCCGGACCGCTTCGCGAACGGCGATCCCACAAATGACGAGCCGGCGGAAGCTCCGGGTTCGCACGATCGTTCGAAACCCCGTGCCTATCACGGAGGCGACCTACTGGGGATCAAGAACCACTTGTCGTACCTGAAGGATCTTGGAGTGACGGCCCTATGGCTCACGCCGATTGTGAAGAACGGAGCGGCACAGGATTATCACGGCTATGGCGCGGTTGACCTGTATGCCGTTGACCCACATCTCGGCGCCCTCAAGGATTACCAGGACCTGGTTGCTGCGGCGCATCAGCAGCACATGAAGATTTTTTTCGACGTTGTGCCGAACCACGTGGGTCCGAAGCATCCCTGGGTTTGGAATCCGCCGCTGCCCGATTGGTTCCACGGCACGTTGCAACATCACCTCGATTCTTTCTCGCCGTTGAACGGCACCTTCTACGGCAAACCGGGCGGTCAAACCGCTTCCAATGATCCATTCGAATCACTAATTGACCCTCACGCACCCGCGAGCATGAAGCGAAATCTCACGGAAGGCTGGTTCTTTGGGATTCTGCCAGACATGAATACGGAAAGCCCGATGGTCGCGCAGTATCTGCTGCAGGACAGCGTCTGGTGGGCGGAAATATCCGGACTGGACGGGTACCGTGTCGATACGTTTCCCTATGTGGGCCGGAAGTTCTGGGCCAACTGGCACGCTGGATTGCGCCGGATCTATCCCAATCTGACGACGATTGGCGAAGTGTTTCATCCCGATCCGAGTGTGACGTCTTTTTTTGTAGGCGGAGTGCGGCGCTATGACGGCATCGACAGCGCACTCTCCACAGTCTTCGATTTTCCAATGTTCTTTACAATCCGTGATGTGCTGCTACGGAACGCGCCAGCCGGCCGCATCGCCGATGTCCTCAGACACGACTCTTTGTATCTGCGACCCGATATGCTCGTGCCGTTTTTCGCAAATCATGATGTGCCGCGCTTCGCGAGCGCTGAAGGCAGCTCGCCTGCAAAGCTGAAGCTGGCCTTTGGACTCACGCTTACGCTCCGGGGGATTCCAGAGATTTACTACGGCGACGAGATTGGAATGCGTGGAGGAGGCGACCCGGACAATCGGCGTGATTTCCCCGGCGGCTGGTCTGGCGATTCAAACGACGCGTTCACGCAGGCCGGTCGGACCCGAGACCAGCAGGAGGTTTTCTCCTATGTTCAGGCGCTGCTGAGGCTTCGCCGCGAACATGCGGCGCTGCGCGCCGGACAGCTTTGGCATCTCGCATCCGATGAATCGTCTTACGTTTTTGTTCGTGAATCGGAGGAAGAACGTCTTGTCGTCGCGTTCAACAACGCCGCGCAGCAACGAGAGCTGCTCGTTCCGTTGAACGATACACCCGCTCAAAGAGCGGCAGCTATCAGGCTTCTTTTCGGAGAGGCAAAGGCGGAATTGACTCGAAGCGAGATTCGCCTGACGATGCCGGCGCAATCTCTCTCGATTTTTGCCCTGAATTAAACAGAGGCCGACGTAACTTTTAGAATGTGAGGCGAACGCTCCAGTTTTTCACGGCATCCGGCACGGTCAGCGTGACGGCGTGTGCCTGGCCGTCATAGTGCCAGTCGTGGATGACTCCATCGTCGACGCGCACTTCTGTCGGCGCAACGGCGGCGCCGTAGATGGTCACATGCGCACTTCTCCACCATGGCTGAAAAGCTCGCTTGTCAACACTGCTCGTGACCGTCACGGAACCTGCGGAAACTTTGCACGAGTAATTGACGCGCAAAACCTCACCTTTCTGATACGCAAAAGTGTGGCCATCATCTTGGTAGAGCGAGCCCCTGCAATCGTTACCGGGATAAACGCGCAACTGAAGAGGACCGTTTGGCGTTTCACCCGTGTACTGGACAACCGGCTGCATCGGCAGAATCGCCCCCGCGCGCACGTAAAGCGGCATCTCCTCGAGTCTCGGGTGCAGGTTGATTTTTTCTTTGTAGGCGTGCTTCTCGCTTGTCCAATAGTCATACCACACGCCCGGAGGCAGAGAGATTTCTTCGGCGTCGACCATCTCCGTGGTTACCGGCGCGACAAACAAGTCGCGACCAAACAAGAAATCACGATTGTCGCCGTAGAATTCCGACGCCTGAGGATACTCAAGAAATACCGGCCGCATCAAAGGCAGACCAGTTCGTGTGGCTTCCTCGACCCCGGTATATAAGTAAGGCATCAACTGGTAGCGCAGCTCGATGAACTTTTTGCGAATCGCTTCGTGTTCAGGACCATGCACCCAGGGCTCCTGATCGGCGGTGCCTTTTGCGGTGTGGTCGCGATAGATGGGATTCAATGCGCCCACCTCAAACCAGCGCGTTAACAGATCGGCGGTTGGAGAACCTGCAAAGCCGCCGATATCATCCCCAATGAGCGGGAACCCGGAGATTCCCAAACTCAAGAGCATGGGCGTGCTCATTGCCAGATGATTCCAAGTACTGCTGTTATCTCCCGTCCACGTAGCGGCGTAGCGCTGCGCGCCGGAATACGCAGCGCGGGTGAGCACGAATGGCCGTTCCTCCGGCTGAAGTTTGCGCAAACCTTCATACGTCGCGCGGACATTCTCCATACCGAACACATTGTGGATGGCGCGATGGTCGCGGGCGGTGCCATCGTCAAGACGATGAACAGTATCGAGCGGCATGGTCTTGTCCGCGCGAAAGAAGATGGAAGGTTCATTCATGTCGTTCCAAAAGCCCGCCACTCCCATGCCCGCGAAATCCTTATACAGACTGCCCCACCAGTCCCGTGTACGTGCGAGAGTGAAATCCGGAAACACGCTGTCGCCCGGCCACACCTTCCCGACGTAAGCGGAGCCATCGGGATTCTTGACGAACACATCGTTTCTGATTCCGGAGTCGTACGGAGCGTAACCGTGGTCCGTGTTTTTCTTGATGTGCAGGTCGGTGATAAGAATTGTGTGGAAGCCCTGTGAGCGAAAATCCGAAATCATCTTCTCGAAAGTGGGGAAATATTCCCGGTTGATGGTGAAGGGGGCATAGTCCTGCTGATAGTCGATGTCGAAATAGATGGTATCGGCCGGAATCTTTTTGTCTCGAAACGTTCTGACGATCTCGCGGGCACGCGATTCGGGATAGTAGGAGTAGCGACACTGCTGGTAACCGAGCGACCAGAACGGAGGCAACGGCGAGCGTCCAGTCAGGGCCGTGTATTCTTCCACGATTTTTTTTGGTTCGGGCCCGGCCATGAAGTAGTAGTTCAGTTCACCGCCTTCCGCGCCAAACGAAAAGTAGTCCGCGGATTCCTTGCCGAAATCGAAAGTACTTCTGTAAGTGTTGTCGAAGAAGACCCCGTACGCCGTGCCCTTGCGCAGTCCAATGAAGAATGGAATCGTTTTGTAAAGCGGGTCGGAGGATTCCTGCCAGCCGAACTCATCGGTGTTCCAGTTGGTGAAGGACCGGTTGCGGCGATTCATCGGGCCAGCTTTATCGCCGAGGCCGTAATAATTTTCGTCCGATGGCATCTTCTTCCAAACGTGAATCCGCTGGCCATTCCAGCCCATCGGCAAGCTTGATTCATCGGCAAGAAGCACATTTCCAGCCGCATCCTTGAAATCGACGAGCAGTGGTGATTTCTGCGCCGTGGCGATCACGCTCCCCGCCGTGATTCGAATTTCCTTCTGGCTTTCCTCGATCTGAAGGGCGGGCGGCTGGGGCGATTCGATCACCGCCCAGGAAAAATCTTTGGGGAAAGTACCGTTGGGCGTGACACGCACGCGGAATATTCCGTCGCGAAAAGCCGTGATACGCACCTTCGCTGATCCGGCGGACAGCTCAACGCCATCTTTTAATTTTTCGACGCGCTGCACTTTGCCCAGGTGCTGCCAGCCCTGCGCAGCGGCAGTCCCGCACCCCAGAGCGACAGCTACTAGGCCAATTCCGACGCGTCCAGCAAACCCTGCCATGTCAATCCTCCTGGGACTCGAGAAGCTGTATCAAGCCGCGACCCGCTCATCGAATTACATTACAAATGCTGCGGCGACACAACCTGCGGCCGCATTTTTCCGTGCTTCTGCACGCGCCCGTTTTCTTAGGTCAGTCGAATTGAAAGATCTGGAAAATTTTGGACGGGGCAAGCTCCCGAATCGGATCCTTGTTTCCCTGAGTGAAAGATCCAGGTCACTCTAAATCACGCTCAATGAAGGTCCTTACGATTCGAATTGGCTGCCCATTTCCTTGCCGTTTCCCGTTACCATGAAAGATGCGAGGCGTGGCCGGCGGACGGAACTTGAGAAAAATCTTGACCGGCCTGCGAACCAACATGCCGATGCTCTCGCTGCAGGGCATTTCGAAAGATTATCTGACGGATGGTCAGCGAGTGCCTGCGCTCAAGGGTCTCTCGTTGAATGTCGAGCGCGGTGAGTTTGTGGCGCTCGTGGGCCGCAGCGGTTGCGGAAAATCGACGCTGCTGAATCTTGCCGGCGCCATGGATTTTCCGACATCCGGAACTGTTCTTCTCGATGGAGTAGCGACTTCCTCCCTGAAAGACACCGGCCTAACCCAATTGCGGCGAGAGAAGATTGGCTTCATCTTTCAGTCGTTTCAACTGCTGCACACGCTGACGGTTTTCGAAAACGTGGAATTGCCGCTGCTACTCGCAGGAAAAACGAATCCGCGCGAGGTGGCCCGGGAACGCCTCGCGTGGGTCGAGCTCGACGGCCTCGGCGAGCGTTATCCTCACCAACTCTCGGGCGGCCAGATGCAGCGTGTCGCCATTGCGCGGGCGCTCATCCATTCGCCGGGTATCCTCCTCGCTGACGAGCCGACCGGCAATCTGGACACGATCACCGGCAACGTCATTCTTGAATTGCTACGGCGCCTCACGTGCGAGCAAAACACCGCAAGTATCATAGCGACCCACAGCCTCGAGGCGGCGTCGCTGGCGGACACCGTGGTCAAGTTGCGTGATGGAAAAATCGAAGAGATTATCCGACGCTGAAATGCATCTTTTTCTACTCTTCTATCGATTGATGGTGCGCCCGCTCTTGCGCGAGCCCGCGCGGACCTTGCTGACGATCTCGGCTGTAGCCTTGGGGGTCGCGGTCGTCCTGGCCATCGATCTTGCCGGTGCTGCAGCCACGGGCTCTTTCCGCGGCTCGATGGAAACTCTTGCCGGCGATAATGATCTGGAAGTTACGGCGTCGGGCGGAGTACCGGAGGAACTCGTTGGCACGCTGGCGACGCTTCCCTATCCGATGCGAGTCTCGCCGCGCATCGAGGATTACGCGGTTATCGCGGATACAAAGAAATCGCTCCCTCTTATTGGGCTGGATCTTGTCGCGGGAGCCAGCTCCCACGCGCAAAATGCTTCCAAATTTGGCGACGAGCTCCAAGCTCAATGGGCATCGAAACAAACGCTGGAGCACCTTGGAGACAACGACAGCGTCTGGGTGGGTTCGAGCCTCGGCTACAAGACTGGTGACCAAGTCCCGTTGCTTATCAACGATCAAATCCACGAGTACACGGTGCGAGGCGTGTACTCCGATTCGAACGGCAACGAAGCTGCCATCGTAATGGACCTCTCTGCCGCTCAGCGTGCCCTGAGGCGCTATGGCCGCGTCGATCGCATCCTTCTCAAATTGCCAGAGAACTCAAGACTTGAGGATTGGCGGCAGCGTTTGCGCGCCATGCTTCCCGCCGGAGTGGAAATCCGTCCGCAAGGCGCGGGCACGGACGAGAATCGCCGCATGCTGGCGGCCTTTCGCTGGAACTTGCGCCTGCTGAGTTACATCTCACTCGTTGTCGGCGCTTTTCTCATCTACAACACGATTTCCGTCTCTGTCGTTCGCCGTCGCCCGGAGATTGGCATTGTGCGGGCCCTCGGAGCCAGCCGTGGCGTCATTCTCTTTGCATTCGTCGGCGAAGCCGTCTGTTTCGGGCTTGCGGGGGCTTTCATCGCACTTCCCCTCGGCCGTTTCATGGCCACCGGCGCCGTTCGATTGATGGCCAGCACAGTCGAATCTCTTTATGTCAGCAGCAGGCCAGGACCCATCGAGTTGAGCCCCGCATCGGTTCTGCTGGCGTTGGCGATTGGTGTTGGAGTCGCGGTTGCCTCTGCGTACTCACCTGCTCGTGAGGCTTCCGAGGTCGCTCCGATTGAGGCGATGGCGCGGGGCCGTCGGGAATATGACGCGCGCGTTCGCAAGGGCCGCGATTTGTGGCTGGCTCTCATACTCGGTCTTGCGGCGGCCGCAGCATCCCGTGCTCCTGCCGTTGCCGGCAAACCGCTCTTCGGCTATCTCGCAGCCATTCTCTTGGTGGTGGCTTCCGCGCTGGCGATTCCTTTTTTTGTCGCGCTTCTAACTTCGTTCTCCTCGAAACTCCTCGGCAGACTTTTCGGGGTGGAAGCCTTGCTCGCCTCGCGAAGCCTCGCGGCCTCGCTGCGCCGGACTTCCGTTCTCGTCGGTGCTCTCTCCACGGCGATCGCGATGATGACTTCAGTCGGCATCATGGTCGGGAGCTTTCGCCAAACGGTCTTGTTCTGGATGAGCGATCGCTTGCCCGCTGATCTCTATCTTCGCCCCGCGGGCGTCCCCGCTGCAGACCGCCATCCCACGATCTCTCTGGAACTGGCTCAGAAAATCGAGAAGTTGCCAGGTGTCGCGGTCGTTGATCGTCTGCGCGCCTACGAAATCAGCTATGAGGGCATGCCCGCCACGCTGGCATCCGTCGATTCGCAGGCGCTTCGCCGCTATCCTCGGTCCAATTTTTTCTCCGGGCGCCGAACCGATCAGGTTTTGGCCGAATTGCGTGATTCGAACGCGATCATCGTCAGCGAGCCGTTCAGCTACAAGCACCAGGTAAGGACGGGAGATTCCATTACGCTTTCGCTTGGCGCCACGCAGGCAACTTTCCGAATTGCCGACGTTTACTATGATTATTCCAGCGAAGGGGGAACCATCGTCATGTCTCGCAGCACGATGCTGCGCTACCTGCCCGATCCCACACCCTCCAATCTTGCGGTGTACGTCGCGCCAGCCGCGAATGTGGAAACAGTGCGGGCCGAAATTGAGCAGGCGGCCGCCGGACACCGTGTGCTCATGTTTTCGAACCGCGATCTACGCGCCGAAGCCATCCGCGTCTTCGACCGCACCTTCGCCATCACTTACGCCCTGGAAGCGGTCGCGGTCATTGTCGCGGTCATGGGCATAGCGGGCGCGCTTCTGGCTCTGGTCATCGACCGCCGCCGGGAACTCGGCTTGCTTCGATTCCTCGGCGCGGCAACGAGACAAGTTCGCAAACTGATTCTCATCGAAGCAGGTTTGCTGGGACTTCTGGCCAATTTTGCCGGACTGCTCCTCGGCTTTGCGCTCTCGCTTATCCTTATCTTCGTCATCAATAAGCAATCATTTGGCTGGACGATTCGGTTTCACTGGCCGATGGAAGTTCTCCTTGCCGCGCTGACAGTTGTGTATGCGGCCACCGTGCTTGCAGGCCTCTACCCGGCGCAGGTGGCGGTGCGGTTGAATGTGCTTGAGGTCATTCATGAGGAGTAGGGCGTGGTGCTTCGCCGCGACGCTGCTGATTCTGTCTCCGCTTGCTGCCCAATACCGTACGGCCCTCCCGGGATATCGTTACGAATTCCCCCGCGACCATTTCAATCATCCCGATTATCAGACCGAGTGGTGGTATTACACCGGAAACCTGAAGTCCGCTGACGGTCATCGGTATGGATTTGAACTCACTTTCTTCCGTCAGGCCGTCCGCCGCGATGCCGCGATGGCCACCGTCTGGGACCTGCGGGATCTCTACCTCGCGCATCTGGCGTTGAGCGACCTAGATGGCGGGAAGTTCTACCACACGGAGCGCGTCAACCGCGCCGGCCCAGACATCGCCGCAGTGAGCGAATCCCTCGGCCGCGTCTGGAATGGCAATTGGCGGACTCAATGGGAAGGCAGCAACCAAAGACTGGTCGCTATCGACGCTCGCTTTCAATTGAACCTTACTCTGCGCCCAGAAAAGCCGCCTGTCATTCACGGTGAAAATGGCGTCAGCCAGAAGGCGGACGGTCCGGGCCGCGCGTCGCACTATATTTCTCTTACGCGCCTTGCGACGTTCGGC